>DATHAK010000136.1:0-4500 GCA_035296685.1 Blastococcus sp. | reverse complement strand
GCCGTGGGTCGGGGCAGCACCGGTGCGTCCACACCCCAGATGTTAACCGCCGTTCACTCGGATGGTCCAGTGACCCGCGCGGGTTAACCCCTGTTCACGCCGGCGCTAGCATCGGGCCATGGCCTCCCCGGGGACGCGCGCGCTGCAGGATGCCGCGCTGCACGCCGACGCCGAGCGGCCCTCGCGCCGCGACGAGATCCTCCGGGCCGCCGCCCAGCTCTTCGCCGAGCGTGGCTCCCGCGCCGTGGGTGTCGACGACGTCGGTGCGGCGGTGGGCGTCACCGGCCCGGCGATCTACCGGCACTTCGCCAGCAAGGACGCGATGCTGGCCGAGATGCTGCTGCGGATCAGCGAGCGGCTGCTGCACGGCGGCAGCGACCGCGCGGCCGAGGCCGGGGACGACGCGGCCGCCCAGCTGCGCGCCCTGATCGCCTTCCACGTCGACTTCGCCCTCGACAACCCGGCACTGATCACCGTGCAGGACCGCGACCTGGGTTCCCTCCCGGACGCCGACGCCGCCCAGGTGCGCCGCCTCCAGCGCCGCTACGTCGAGGTGTGGGTGACCGTGCTCGCCCGGCTGCACTCCGAGCAGGACGCCGCGGGCTGCCGCGCCCGCGCGCACGCGGTCTTCGGTCTTCTCAACTCCACGCCGCACAGCGCCGGCCGGCTCGGCCGGGCGCCGATGGCCCGCCTCCTCGCCGACATGGCCTGGGCAGCGGCGACCGCCTGAACTACTCCGTGGCGAACGGCGGCACGGGCAGCGCGAGGCCGTCGTCGGCCGCCTGGTCGATGACCGCCGAGCTGCCCTCGGCATCCGCGTCGACCCAGGCGCTCTCCACCACCGTGACGGTCGGCCCGGACACCGCGCTCGCGTACTCCGCGCCGGAGAGATCCGCCGGGCTGCCGGGATACCGGACGCCCTCCCGCAGCAGGTCGCTGACGTTGCCGCTGCCGTTGCGGTCGGTCAGGTCGCGGAGCGAGCGCGCCGCCGCGGGGTCGGCCATCTGCACCCGGACCACCGAGAGGACGACGGGCTCGCCGTCGATCTGGGCGGAGTAGAGCGCGCGGGAGAGCCCGGTGCAGTCGGTCTCGTCGAAGAACGCCGCCGTGTCCCCGTAGGCGTGCCCGACGCAGGTCTTGTCCACCTGCACCGCCTCCACCGTGTACTCGATGCCGCCCACGGTCTGCACGTCGCCCGCCGCGGGCCCGGCGACCGTGGGCTGGGCCGCGGAGGGGCCGGAGGCACCGTCGCCGTCGTCGTCGCCCCGTTCCCCGAGGACCATCCAGCCGGCGATCACGAGGGCCGCCAGGACCACCAGCCCGGCGAGGATCACCAAGACCATGCGGCCACGGGACCCCTTCTCCTCGTCGTCCTCCTCCGCCCCGTCGACGGGGGCGGACTCGTCGGTCCAGTACGAGAAACGAGCCGGCGGCGGTGCCGCCGGCGGAGCGGCCGGGGTCGGGACGGCGGCCGGGAAGACCGCTGTGCGCGGCGGGCCCGGAGCTGCCTGCGGCGCATCCGGCTCGCCGCCGGCGAAGAGACCACCGATGCCGCCGGTGTCGTCGGCCGGGGCGGAGGGAGCGTCGATGGCCACCGTGTCGCGTCGGGGCGATGGGGCCACGGGCGGCGGCTCGGGAGTGGCCGGCGCTGCCGGAGTCGGTGGCGGCGGAGTCGCGCTGGGCGTCGGTGGCGGCGAGGCCGGCGGGGCGGACGACGGGGCGGCGGCGGCCGCGGCGTGCCCGGCCGCCGCCGACGCGGCCACCGCCTGGGCGATGACGGCCGGGCTCGGCTGCTCGCGGACGGGAGTCGGCGCGGGCGCCTCCGGAACGGCCTGCGGTTCCTGCGGCCTGGCGGCGGGCGGGACCAGCGCCGACTGCGTGTCCGACGAGGCGGCCATCGCGGCCGGGGCCAGCAGTTCGGGACGGCGCAGGACGTAGGGCGAGTACGGGAAGCCCTCGCCGTTGAGCTCCTCGACCGTGGGGCCGCGTCCCTGCAGGCCGAGCGCCTCCAGGGCGGCCCGGACGTCGGCCGTCGTCCAGAGCCGCGGGTTGTCGACGCCGGAGTAGCGGCCGCACCGGGCGATGCCCAGCAGCAGCGAGCGCGGCTCGAGGATGGCGACCTGGTCCCCCTCGCCGAGGTCCCCGTCGGCGGGGACGAGACCGGTGACGTCGCCGACCAGCACGGTCAGGCGGGCGATGCGCCCGGGCTCCAATCCCGCCCGGCGCAGCTTCATCGCGGTGTCCATGCCGGCCCGCATCAACCCGTCCAGCGTCGTCGATCCGCCGCCGGACAGCTGCAGCACCGAGCTCGGCCCGCCCTCCTGCGCGATCGTCCAGGCGCCCTCGGGCAGCGCCGTCACCACGCCGGACTGGTGCCGCACCTCGACCACCCGCACGACGGCCAGCCCCTCGGGCACGAACAGGACGGCGTCGGACATCCGGCGCTCGAGCGGCCCGTCGACGAGGGGGATCGACGCCACGACGGCGGCCCGCACCGAACCACCGGTGTCCCAGCGGGTGAGCTCGCCGAAGAGCGCACGCTCCCCCGCGGTCTGCAGCGGTGCGGGGGTCAGGGCCAGCACGTCAGGTGTCCTCCGGGCGATCGGGATGGGGTCGGGGCAGCGGCCGCCTGGCGCCCCCGCGCCTCGCCCCCCGGGGGGCGTCCGGCGCCGGCAACGGCCCCGACGCTACGTCATGGAACGCGGGAGGCCGGGTCTCCGCGCCGGTGTGCCGGTTCAGGCGGGCACGCCCCCCGGCACGGCGCCGGGTTCGTCGGGGGCGATCCACCGGGCCAGCCAGAGGCTCCGCGCGACCGCGGCGACGGCGGTCCAGAGCACCCCGAAACCGACGGCGACCGGCAGGGCCGACCACCAGTTCCACGGCGGCAGCAGCCCGAGGGACGCCTGGGCGACGGCGACCGCGTACACCGCGCCGGCGACGACGGGGCCCGCCAGCCACCCGGGGATCCGGGCGGTCACGGCGAGGTCCACCAGCACCGCACCGACCAGCAGCACGAACGGAAGCACCGACGGCGGGAAGCCCAGGCCGACCAGCGCGAGCCACATGACCGCCCGGTAGGCGAGGTACGCGGCGGCCAGCGTGGTCGCCGTCCACCGCAGCCCGACGACCTTGCGGGCGACGACGAGCGCGAGCAGGCCCGCGCAGACCAGCCAGGCGGGGTGCACCCACGAGGGCACCGGGAGCATGAACTCGGCGGGGGTCTGCCCCTGCTTCCAAGCGAAGTCCAGCAGCTCGGGCTCCGCCGTCGTCCGCCCGGCGTCGAACGCCTGCAGCGACAGGACGCCGTACTCCTGGTGCTGGTTCGGGAAGAGCACGTTCTCGACGAAGAAGAGCCACAGGCCCAGCGACACGAGGCTGCGGACCCGCCCGGGCGCGGCGGCGAGCCACCAGCCGCGGATCGCGCCGGCCAGCATGATCGCCGTCCCCAGGTAGAGCAGCCCGTGGCTGGGGCTCCAGCTGGTGATGTCCAGGCCGTTGATGCGGTGGTTGACGATGTCGATCGGGACGGCGATCAGGAACATGCCGATGCCCCACTGCATCAGCCGCAGCGCCCGCCGGTCGACGCCGTAGCCGCTGTAGCTGTGGAAGACCACGAGCGCGACGACCACCGCCGTGCCCGCGGAGTTGAGCAGGTGCGGCGGGGCGAGGTCGTCGCGGAGCCACCGGAAGTGCCAGGAGACGTCCCAGGTGGAGCCGAGCATCTTGAGCAGGAAGGCGCCCAGCCAGGCGGTGTAGATCCACCGGAGCTCGGTCTGCGTGGTGAGGCGCCCGGGTCGGCCCGGGGTCATGTAGGCCAGCCACAGCCAGCGGAGGGTGGCGAACGGGTGGACGATCCCTGCGCTCAGCGATCCAGGCGCCGGCGGAACCGCGGGGCGGGCGGCGACGGGTGCAGCAGGAGTGGCCACGGGAACTTCCTCGACTCGGTGGACTGACTCGACCCTAGCGGCGCGGGAGCCCGATTCCGCCCCTTCGAGTGGCGCCGTCGCTCGGGCTGCGGTAGTGCCCGGGCAGGCGGGGCGTGCGGTGCGGACGGTGCGTACTGTCGGGCGACGTGGCGGAGAGCGCGGGACACCTGGTCTGGATCGACTGCGAGATGACCGGTCTGGACATCGTCAACGATCGGCTCATCGAGGTCGCGGTTCTGATCACCGACTCCGAGCTCAACGTCCTCGACCCGGGTCTCGACCTGATCATCAACGCCGCGGACGCCGACCTCGGCGGGATGACCGAGTTCGTGGCCGACATGCACGCCAAGTCGGGCCTGACCGACGCGGTGCGCGCCTCGACGCTGACCCTCGCCGAGGCCGAGCAGCAACTGCTGGCCTACATCAAGCGCTGGGTGCCGGAGCGCCGCACGGCGCCCCTGTGCGGCAACTCGATCGGCACCGACCGCGGCTTCCTCGCCCGCGACATGCCCGAGCTCGACGACCACCTGCACTACCGGATGGTCGACGTCTCCTCGGTCAAGGAGCTGGCCCG
>DATHAK010000135.1:0-4623 GCA_035296685.1 Blastococcus sp. | reverse complement strand
CGGCAGTGGCGGTCACCTTCATCACCCAGAACGTCAACCTGGTCCCCACCATCATCCTGCTCGGCAGCTTCCTGGTCCCGGTCACCTTCGTCGCCTATGCCTTCGGTCGCGCCGACCAAGTCGTCACCGCCCAGCAGATCCTCACCGCCTTCGTCTACGGCGGCGCGCTGGGCGTGCTTGGCGCCTCCCTCCTGGAAGCCGAGTTCCTCAACCAACCGTCCATCCCGACCTACCTCGGCGTCGGGCTGATCGAGGAGGCGGTCAAGCTGGCCGCTCTGTGGCTGCTGGCCCGCCGCCTGCCCCGCTACACCATGCGCGACGGGATCGTCCTTGGCGCCGCGGTCGGCTTCGGCTTCGCCGCCCTAGAAAGCGCCGGCTACGCCTTCACCGCCCTGTTCACCAGCAATGGCCTGTCGCTGATCAATGTGGTCGAGACCGAGGTGCTGCGCGGCATCCTGGCCCCGGTCGGGCATGGGCTGTGGACGGCGATCCTTGGCGGGGCGCTGTTCGCCGCCGCGGCGCACCGGGGCCGGCTGCGGCTGACCGGCTCGGTGCTCGGCTTCTACCTGCTGGTCGCGACGCTGCACGCGCTTTGGGACGCCTCCCAGCCGATCGCGGTCTGGCTGACCCTGCTGCTGACCGGCACCCAGGTACAGTCTCAGTTGATCCGGATGGGCCAAGTCCCGGCCGTGACCCAGACCCAGCTGCATCTGTTCACGTTCCTCAGCTGGGGACTGCTCATCGTGGACGCGCTGATTGGGCTGTGGGCCCTGCGCGGACGCTGGCGCAAGGCAACAGCGCTGGAGCAACCGGCAACCTCAAACACGGTCCCACCGGTCGCCAGTGAAACGGGACAGCCATGAGGGCGACTGGGCAGGAGCCGGTGGCGGTGCTCGGCATCGGTGCAATGGGCCACGGGATGGCCACCAGCGCGTTGCGCGCCGGCATTCCGACCATCGTCTGGAACCGCCGGCCAGCCGCAACCCAGGACCTCGCCGACCTCGGCGCCGAGGTCGCCCAGACCGCCGCCGACGCCGCTCGGCGAGCCCCGATCGTGATCACGATGGTGACCGACACCGACGCCGTCATGTCGATCGCCCACGACCAGGGCATGCTCGCCGCCCTGGCTCCGAGCACGATCTGGGTGCAGATGAGCACCATCGGCGTGGCCGGGATCGAGCGCGTCGCGGCCATGGTGCAGACCGAGCGTCCCGACGTGACACTCCTGGACGCGCCGGTGACAGGTAGCAAGGACCCGGCCGAACAGGGCCAGTTGACGATCTTCGCCTCAGGGCCCGACGAGGCCCGCTCGCGAGTTGCTCCTCTGTTCGACGCGCTCGGTCAGCGCACGGTCTGGGTTGGCGCAGTCGGGGCTGGGTCGCGACTGAAGCTGGTGAACAACACTCTGGTCGCGTTCTCCGCCGAAGGGGTGGCCGCCTCGGTGGCCCTGGCTCGCCGGTTGGGGCTCGACGCCGAGACGGTGATCGACGCCCTGGCCGGCAGCCCGCTGGTGTCGCCGTGGCAAGCAGCCAAGCTGGAACGGGTCGCCAAGGGAGAGTTCTCGGCCCAGTTCGCGCTGTCGCTCGCGCTCAAGGACGTGCGCCTCGCCCTCCAGGCGGCCGGCGGCGACCGCTTCGCCGCCCTAGCAGGTCTGGCGGACGAGTGGCAGCAGGCCGTCGATCAGGGGCTCGGCGACCAGGACCTGACCGTGGTGACCCGCGTGCTTGAGCAGCAGGGAGGAATGCCATGACCCTGATCGGCTACACGATGATGGGCGAGCAGGCGGGTCCCAAGCAGTTGGTGCGAGACGTCGCCCTCGCCGAGGAAGCCGGCTTCGACTTCGCGGTCATCAGCGACCACTACTTCCCATGGCTGGACGTGCAGGGTCACGCTCCGTATGCCTGGAGCGTGCTCGGCGCGGCTGCCCAGGCGACCGACCATCTTCCGCTGATGACCTATGTCACCTGCCCGATCCGTCGCTATCACCCGGCCGTGGTCGCGCAGAAGGCCGCGACCATGCAACTGCTGTCGGATGGGCGGTTCACCCTCGGGCTGGGGGCGGGCGAGAACCTAAACGAGCACGTCGTCGGTGGCCGGTGGCCGCTTGCCGGCGTGCGCCATGAGATGCTCGAGGAGGCGGTCGAGATCATTCGGGCCCTGTGGGCAGGGGGCATGGTGACCTATCGGGGCAAGCATTTCGAGGTTGAGTCCGCCAGGGTCTGGGACCTGCCCGAGGTCGCCCCGCCGATCGGCATCGCGGTGTCGGGACCGGCAAGCTGCCGGCTGGCAGGACGACACGCCGACGCCATGATCGCCACCGAGCCCCGCGCCGAGCTCGGGCAGCTGTTCGACGGTGCCGGGGGGTCCGGCAAGCCCCGTATCGGGCAGATCGCGCTGTCCTACGACCCCGATGAGCGGGTCGCGGTCAAGCGGGCGATGGAGCAGTTCCGCTGGTTCACCGGTGGCTGGCGGGTCAACGCCGAACTCCCGGTGCCGGCGTCGTTCGAGCAGGCGTCCAGGACGGTGCGCGAGGAGGATGTGGCCACGCAGATGCCGTGCGGTCCCGACCTCGAGCGGCACCTCGCCGGGATCCGCGAGTTCGAAGCGGCCGGGTTCACCCACCTGGCGTTGGTGCAGGTCGGCGGGGACACCCAAGAACAGTTCATCAGGTGGGCGGCAACCGAACTGCTGCCTGCCCTCCGAGCGTCCCGAGACGAAGGAGGGAAACGGTGAAGGTAGGTGTAGTCGGAGTCGGCGCCGTCGGGGCGGCCACGGCGCTGTCGTTGATCGAGCGTGGCGGGATGTGCCGGCAGCTAATCCTCGTGGACCGCACGACGGAGCGGGCCAACGGGGTCGCCACCGATCTGCGCTACGCCGCCCCGCTGTCCCCGACGGTGGAGGTGCGCGCCGGCAGTTACGGCGCGCTGACCGATGCGGCGCTGGTCATCATCACCGCCGGGGTCAACGAAAAGGCCGGCGGGGCCACTGACCGGTCCGATCCCCAGGGACGGCGGCGGCTGCTGGACACCAACGCCAAGGTGTACGCCGAGATCGTGCCCAAGGTCGTGGCCGTGGCCCCCCAAGCGGTGCTGATGGTGGTCACCGACCCGCCGGACCCGCTGGCCGACCTCACCCGCCAGTTGGCCGGCCATGACCGGGTGTTCTCAACCGGCACCCTGATTGACAGCCTGCGCTTCCGGGTGCACCTGGCCGACCGGCTGGGGGTACGGCCTCGGGATGTCCAGGCGATGGTGGTGGGCGAGCACGGCACCTCCGAGGTGCTGTTGTGGTCCTCGGCATCGGTGGGCGGCATTCCCGTCCTAGAGTTGTTCGGCCAGGATGGCCAACCCGTCGACCAGCTCAAGCGGGAGATCGAGAACGACATCCGGTACGCGAATATCACCATCATCGAAGGCACCGGGGCGAGCCAGTACGGCATCGGGGCGGTGTCGGCCCGCCTAGCCGAGGCGGTGCTGCGTGACGAGCGTGCCGTCCTGCCGGTGGCCGCCTATGCGCCCCGCTATGAGGTGACCCTGTCGTTGGTCAGCGTGCTCGGTGCCGGCGGGGTCCAGCAGATGCATGAACCGGCCATGACCGGCGACGAGCGCGTCGCCCTCGAGCGCAGTGCTGGCACCCTGCGCGAAGCGGCCCGCCGCGTCCTCGCCGTCCGGCCATGACCGCCTTGCCCAGGGTTGTGAGACGGCAGGGAGTCGATGCGGTCCGCGGCCGCATCGACTTGAACTCCACCCTGAGCTTAGGAACTTGCCGATGCTGGCTATGACGCCTCCGTGCTCAGCGAAATCCGCGCCAGGCTGATGGCCGGCGATGCGGCCGAGCGACTGCTGCACCGACTGCTGCAGGCCGTTGCTTTGAGGCACCCCGTCCCAGCCAGCACTCACACCCTGGTCTGTCATCCGAGATCTGCCGTCTCTCGTCGGCAATCGCCAAAAACTGATGACGGCCACCGTCGGCTCTACTGCCGTTCATCAGGTTGCGACCCGGGCGGTCAGGCGGTCCACCCGCCGACGTGGCAAGCTCGGCGGCCCAGCTGCCGGATGTCTGCACCGCCAGCCTCCGTCGGTGCCCCCGTGGGCAGTCATCCTGGGACACCGGCCAGCCAGAAGGCGGCGGCGTCATTGTGTTCTGCGGTGTGAACTGCCATGCTCGGATGGGTCGTGGGCCCCTGCCGGCCTGGACTCCACAGGTCACCGGGGGAGGTCAGCACTCGGGTGACGTCGTGGCTGGGTCGGTATCGCGGGCGGCTCGCAGTGGAGATCGTCCTGGCCAGTGCCGCCGGCGTCGCCGTCTTCGTCCTCACCGCCCTGGTGTGTGCGGCCGCCCGGTCGCAGGTGTCGGCGGTGGTGCTCGGGTCGCTGCTGCTGCTGGCGGTGCTGGCGGTGGCCCGGCTCGCCGGGATCCTGTACGCGCTCCCGGTCGGGGTGGCGACGGTTCTGGCCTTCGATTGGTATTTCCTGCCGCCGTTGCGCGACCTGGACACTGCGACTGAGCTGGTGCTCGGCCTGTTTCTGGCAATGTCGGTCATCGTTGGGGCGTTGGCGACCACGGCCAGCCGCCGCGCGATCGCGTCGGAGCACGCGCGGGGCGCCATCGCCGAGGAGCAGT
>DATHAK010000134.1:0-4578 GCA_035296685.1 Blastococcus sp. | reverse complement strand
GCGCCCGGCGGCGTACATCCGCTCCTCGACGTCGACGGTCAGCGGGAAGAAGTCGAACTGCTCCTTGGGCTGACGGCCGGCCGTGGTGGCCGAGAGCAGCATGGTGTCGCCCATGGTGACGACGACGGAGCCGGCGGCCTGGCGGGCCAGCCGGCCGGTCTCGAAGGTGACGCTGCGGCTGCCGAAGCTGCCGTTGTCGATCACGGCGGTGGCGGTGGTGACGCCGTCCTCGGGGTCGAATTCCGCGGAGACGGGGCTGGTGGTGGGTGCGGACATCTGTCCTTCTCTCTTCTTCGTCGCAGCGGCCTCGTGCCGGTCTGCGACTCCTCTGACGGCCCGCTCGTCTGGTGCGACGCCGTCCTGCGTCCGGGGCGACCGGTGCTCGATCGAAGCCCTCGGGATCCGGGTTCCCCTGCGGGGAGATCCGTGCCCGGGGGCCACTACCGAGGACCGGCCCTTCGCAGGACGCGTCCGGCGGCGGGCCGGTCTCGTGCGACGGGTGCCACACGAGGGAGGGGACCGTCCCGGAATGGTCCGGGAGCGGCCCCCTCGACGTACTAGCGGCGCAGGCCGAGTCGCTCGATGAGCGACCGGTACCGCGTGATGTCGGTCTTGGCCAGGTAGTTCAGCAGCCGGCGGCGACGGCCGACCAGCAGGAGCAGGCCCCGCCGGCTGTGGTGGTCGTGCTTGTGCATCTTGAGGTGCTCGGTGAGGTCGCTGATCCGCTTGGTCAGCATCGCGACCTGCACCTCGGGCGAACCGGTGTCGTTCTCGACCGTGGCGTACTCGGTCATGATCTGCTTCTTGAGCGCGCTGTCGAGCGCCATGTATCGCCTCCGGGGCGGGTCACGTGTGGCCCCCGGTCTGAATCACGAGGGCAGGCTGCACACGTCGTCGGCGGACCGACGACCACCCGAGGTTACATGCCCAGGATGGACCGGGTGTCGGCGACGTCCTTGTCGATGGCCGCCACGAGGTCGGCCGGGTCCGGGAAGGCCGACATCGGGCGCAGCCGCTGGACGAACTCGATGCCCACGTGCTCGCCGTAGAGGTCGCCGTCGTAGTCGAGGACGAACGCCTCCACCGTCCGGCGGCTGCCCTGGAACGTGGGGTTGCTGCCGACGGAGACGGCCGCCGGGAGGTGCTCCCGGCTGACGCCGCTGCGCGGGTCGCGGGTCACCAGGTGGCCGGCGTAGACGCCGTCGGCGGGGATCGCGGTGAACGGCGGGCTCTCCACGTTCGCCGTCGGGTAGCCCATCGCCCTCCCCCGGCGGTCACCGCGGACGACGACGCCGTCCACGCGGTGCGGCCGGCCGAGCGCGCGGGCGGCCGCGACCATGTCGCCGCCCGCGACGCAGGCCCGGATGTAGGTGGACGAGATCGTCACGGCGCCGTCGTCGGCGGCCGCCTCCGCCAGCGGCACGGGTTCCACCGCGAACCCGAAGCGGCGGCCCTCCACGGCGAGCGTCTCGACGGTGCCCGCCGCCCGGTGGCCGTAGGTGAAGTTCTCGCCCACCACGACCAGGGCGGCGTGCAGCCGCTCGACCAGCACCGTGTGCGTGAAGGTCTCCGACGGCAGCCGCATGAACTCCTGGGTGAAGGGCAGCACGCACATGGCGTCCACCCCGAGCTCGGCGACCAGCTCGGCCTTGCGGTCCAGCGAGGTCAGGATCGCCGGGTGCGAGCCCGGCCGGATGACCTCGGCCGGATGGGGGTCGAAGGTGAGCAGCAGGCACGGACGGCGCAGGGCGCGCGCACGCTCCACCGCTGCGCCGATCAAGATCTGGTGCCCGCGGTGGACGCCGTCGTACATCCCGATGGTGACCACGGTCCGGCCGAGGTCACCCGGGCTCGCCTCGAGGCCTCGCCAGCGCAGCACCCTGCTAGTCCCCGCCCACCCGGTCAGGCGACCTTGTGCAGCCAGCCGCGGGTGTCGGCCACCCGCCCGTGCTGGATGTCGAGGAGCGTCTCGCGCAGCGTCATGGTCAGCGGTCCGGGCGAGCCGTCGCCCACGACGAAGTCGCCGGTGCGCGCCTTGACCTCGCCGACCGGGGTGATCACCGCTGCGGTGCCGCAGGCGAACGTCTCGGTGACGGTGCCGTCGGCCACGCCCTGGCGCCACTCGTCGACCGAGAAGCGCCGCTCGGTGACGGTGTGCCCACTCGACCGGGCCACCTCGATCAGCGAGTCGCGGGTGATGCCCGGCAGCAGGGTGCCGGTCAGCTCGGGGGTGACCAGCTCGGCGTCGTCGCCGGAGCCGAGGACGAAGAACAGGTTCATCCCGCCCATCTCCTCGACGTAGCGCTTCTCGTGCGCGTCGAGCCAGACCACCTGGTCGCAGCCGGCCTCGATGGCCTGCTCCTGGGCCAGCAGGCTGGCCGCGTAGTTGCCGGCGCACTTGACGTCGCCGGTGCCGCCGGGAGCGGCGCGGATGTAGTCCTCCGAGAGGTACACCGAGACCGGGTGGACCCCGCGGGGGAAGTAGGCGCCGGCGGGGCTCGCGATGACGAGGAACAGGTACTGCGACGCCGGCCGGACGCCGAGGAACGGCTCGCTGGCCAGCTGGTAGGGCCGGATGTAGAGGGTCTGGTCCGCGCCGTTCGGCACCCACTCGCGGTCGGCGTCGACGAGGGCGTCGACGGCGGCGAGGAACGCCTCCTCCGGCACCGGCGGCATGGCGAGCCGGCGTGCGCTCCGCGCGAAGCGGGCGGCGTTGGCCTCGGGGCGGAAGGTGGCGACGCTGCCGTCCGGCTGGGCGTAGGCCTTGAGGCCCTCGAAGATCGACTGCGCGTAGTGGAGGGCCGCCGTCGACGGGTCCAGCTGCAGCGGGGCGTAGGCGGTCAGCCGGGCGTCGTACCAGCCCTTCCCCGTCTCGTAGCGGGCCACGAACATCGTGTCGGTGAAGTACCGGCCGAACCCCGGGTCGGCCAGCATCGCCGCGCGCTCCTCGGCGGGCCGGCGCGGCACGTCCTCGACCACGAGCGGCACGCCCTCGGTGAACATCCGCGAGGAGGTACGGCTGTCGGCGAGCGTGTCGGTCATGGCTCCCACCTGCAAGTTCGACGGATCGGCACCGGTCGGCGCAGCGGCCGGTGCCGTCACACTAACCCGCAGCTCACGGCCGGTCGGGCGCCGCGCTCTCGATCACCTCGTAGGACCACAGGTGGTGGGAGTCGCTGGCGGCCGGAGCGAGCTCGTCGCCGCCGCCGTCGTGGGCGCGGGCGAAGTCCTGACCGGATTCCCAGGCCCGGTAGTCCTCCTCGCTGCTCCAGCGCGTGTAGATCAGGTACTGGTCGGTGCCCTCCAGCGGGCGCAGCATCTCGAACCACTCGAAGCCCGGGGTCTTCTCGACCTGACCCGCCCGTCCGCGGAAGCGTTCCTCGAAGCGGGCCTGTTTGTCCGGCGGCACGGTGATCGCATTGATCTTCACGATGCTCATGACCCTCCCCTTCCCGGCGGAGGCACCGGCCAACCGCGCATGGGGCACGCTGGAGGGGTGAACGCGCACCGCACCACCGACCTGGGCTTCGCCCGCCTCGACCTGGACCGGGAGCGCCGCACGGGCACCCCCGAGGTGGTCTACGCCGCGGGCAAGACGCCGCAGCAGACCGTCGACTGCCTGGCCGGGCTGCTCGAGGGCGGGGCGTCCCTCACCTGGGCCACGCGGGTCGACGCCGCGACGTCGGTGGCCATCCAGGACCGCTGGCCGGACGCGCGGATCGACGAGGAGGCGCGCTGCGCGTTCGTCGGGGAGCTCCCGCCGCCGACGGGGCAGGTGCTGGTGCTCACCGCAGGCACGTCGGACGGTGCGGTCGCGGCCGAGGTGGCCGCGACCCTGGCCGCCAGCGGGATCGGCTGCCGCCGGGTGGACGACGTGGGCGTCGCAGGGGTGCACCGCGTGCTGGCCGTCGCGCCCGAGATCGCCACCGCCGACGCCGTCGTGGTGGTGGCCGGGATGGACGGAGCCCTGCCCAGCGTCGTCGCCGGGCTCACCGACCGGCTGGTCGTGGCCGTGCCGACCTCGGTCGGCTACGGCGCGGCGTTCGAGGGGCTGGCCGCGCTGCTCACCATGCTCACCGCGTGCGCCCCCGGCGTGCTGGTGGTCAACATCGACAACGGGTTCGGCGCCGGCGTCGCGGCGGCCCGGATCGCCAGGTCCGCTCAGCGGTAGCGGACGGGGTCCGGCAGCAGCTCGTTCATGGCGCCGGACCGGAAGCCGCGCGGGTCGACCTCGACGGAGGAGAACCCGGCCACGGCCGCCAGCAGCTCCGGTCGCGCCGCCACCTCGGGGACCAGCGCGGCGTCTACCTCCACGCGCGCGGTGTCGGCGCCCAGGTCCCGTACCCGCAGGTTGCGCACCGGGAGTCCCGCCGTCGTCAGCGCCGCGCGCAGCGCAGCCTCGGCCTCCTCCACGCGGGCCAGCCCCTCCGCCGTGACCGGCACGCCGTAGGCGATCCGGCTGGCCAGGCAGGCGGCCGCCGGCTTGTCGGCCAGGGGCAGCTCCCACCGCCGGGCGGCGGCGCGGACGTCGTCCTTGGTCATGCCGGCCCGGGCCAGCGGAGCCCAGGCGCCGCGGGC
>DATHAK010000133.1:0-2194 GCA_035296685.1 Blastococcus sp. | reverse complement strand
ATGCCGCTGCGGCTCTTCCATTCGCGCAACGTGACCGGCGCGAACATCGTGATGGCCCTTCTGGTCGTGGGCATGTTCGGCGTCTTCTTCCTCGGAGCGCTCTACCTGCAGCTCGTGCTCGGCTATGACCCGCTTGAGGTGGGCCTCGCATTCCTGCCGGGGTCACTGCTCATGGGCGTGCTGTCGCTGGGCTTCACGGATAAGCTGAACATGCGCTTCGGGCCGCGCCGAGTTCTGATTGCGGGCCTCGGCCTGCTTCTCGTCGCGATGCTGCTGTTCGCGCGAACGCCCGTGGACGGCAACTACCTGACGGACTTGTTCCCGGCGATGTTCATCTTCGGTGCCGGGGCGGGCGTGGCATTCCCCGCCCTGATGATGCTCGCGATGTCCGGCGCGACGCCGCAGGACGCAGGGCTCGCGTCCGGCCTGGTGAACACCACCGGGCAGGTGGGCGGCGCGATCGGCCTCGCACTGCTCGCGACGCTCTCGACCGAGCGGACGAAGGCACTGCTCGAGGACGGCGAGTCGACCGCATCGGCGCTCACCGGCGGATTCCACCTCGCCTACCTGATCGGAGCGGCGCTGGCGGTGGTGGCGATCTTGGTGGCGGTCACGGTGCTGCGCTCGGAGAGCCCGGCGACGGCGATGGCCGGCGCGGATGCCCACGGCCAGCCGAGCATGCCGGACCACGCGGACACCTCAGGCGAGCCCGCCTACGACCGGGCATAGAGAAACGCCCCGCCGTCTGGCGGGGCGTCCCTGTGAGGTGGAGGCGGCCGGCACTGCCCCGGCGTCCGCGGAACACCATCACGATGCTTGCTACGAGTGTTCCCGTCGGAGTCGAATCTCGGCGACCGGTTCGGTCAATCCACGGGGCACGTCCCCGGCGCCACACCCTCGAAGCTGTTCCGTGACGGCCGAGGGTCGAACCGTCGCGGTGAGCCCGCTGTTATGAAGCCGCCTTACCGGACAGCGGGCGTGCCCGGGGCGACTCTCTCACGGCCTAATTAAGCGGCGAGAGGCTGAACTCGATGAGAGTCCGCACTTATTGGTTTCCGGGATTATTTAACGAGGCCCACCCGGAGTCCTCGACTCGCTACATCGCGACGAGCAGCTCCACGTCGAAGCTGGTTCGCCCCCGTTGCAACTCCCATAAGGGTAGCGGCACGGGACCCGCGTGACCCCCCTAGGGGCCATTCCCAATAGGCGGATGTCCTGCAAAAAGGCAATCTCAAGGCATGACAACGGACGACACGACTCAGCAGCTCCCTCCCGAGAGCCCCCAGCCGCGCCGGCTGCTCCGCTCCCGCTCCGACCGCGTGATCGGCGGCGTGTGCGGCGGCCTCGGCCGCTACTTCAACGTCGACCCGATCATCTTCAGGATCGGCGCGGTGGTGCTGGCCTTCATCGGCGGCGCCGGCCTCCTGGCCTACCTCGCCGCGCTCCTCCTGATCCCGAGCGAGGACAGCCCGGCCGCGGCGGACGCCCCGGCGGGCCGCAACCGCTGGCTCCTGATCGCGGGCGTAATCGTGCTGCTGCTCGTCATTTGGCCCTTTCTACTCGGCGGCGGACTCCTCCTTGCAGGGATTCTCGTCCCGCTCGCCCTTCTGGTCGCGGCCGGTGTCCTGGTCTGGTGGTTCGTCTCCGGAGAGGGACCCGGTGACGACGCCGGCGATATCGCAAAGCGCGCCGCCCTCGGCATCGGCATTCTCGCGCTCTGCGGACTGATTGCGATAGCCGGCGCCTGGGCGGCTGCCGCGGGCGGCGAGTCCGTGGTCGCAATCACGGTGATCGCTGCGGGCGTGGCGATCCTCGTCGGCGCGTTCGTGCGCCCGGTACGCTGGCTGGTCCTTCCGGCGGTCACGCTCGCTGTCTCAGCGGGCGTGGTGGCCGCGGCGGGCATCGACCTCGACGGTGGCGTCGGCGAGCGCGACTACCGCCCCGCCTCGGCGGCAGACATGCGCAACACCTACCAGCTCGGTATGGGTGAGCTCGTGCTGGACCTGCGCCAGACCGACCTGCCCGCCGGGGACGTGCCCGTGGGGATCGACCTCGGCATCGGCGAGGCGCGGCTGATCGTGCCCGACGACATCTGCGTGGCGACTGACGCGGAGGTCGGCATCGGGGAGGCGCGGACGTTCGACCGGCACAACGAGGGCGTCGACGTGGACGTCGAGGACCTTCCCGATGCCTC
>DATHAK010000132.1:0-11261 GCA_035296685.1 Blastococcus sp. | reverse complement strand
GATCACCCGCCTGGGCCGCGCCTACAACCTGGCGGCCCCCGCCAGCGGGCGCATCCTCTCCGGTGGTGTCGACTCCACGGCGCTCTACCCGCCCAAGCGCTTCCTCGGCGCCGCCCGCAACATCGAGAACGGCGGCTCGCTCACGATCATCGCCTCGGCGCTGGTCGAGACCGGCTCCACGATGGACACGGTCATCTTCGAGGAGTTCAAGGGCACCGGTAACGCGGAGATCAAGCTCGACCGCCGGCTGGCGGACAAGCGGGTCTTCCCGGCCGTCGATGTCAACGCGTCGGGCACGCGCAAGGAGGAGATCCTCATGTCGCCCGACGAGCTGGCCATCGTCATCAAGCTGCGCCGGGTGCTCGCCGCGCTCGAGCCGCAGCAGGCGCTGGAGCTGCTGCTCGACAAGCTGAAGAAGACCCGCAACAACGTCGAGTTCCTGATGCAGATCCAGAAGACGACGCTGGGCCCGGGCAACGACTGACGACCTGGCCGTCAGCGGGGCTCGCGCATCAGGGATACTGAGCGACTGAGCCCCGCTGCGCGGCCGGAATGCCGGTGCGACGGCCGGCGTTCCTCCACCCGAACGGCGACAGAGACTTTCCAGAAGAGGCGATATGAAGCCCGACATCCACCCGGCCTACAACGTCACCACCGTGACGTGTGGCTGCGGCAACACCTTCACCACCCGCAGCACGTCCCCGACCGGTCAGCTGACCGTCGAGGTCTGCTCGGCCTGCCACCCGTTCTACACCGGCAAGCAGAAGATCCTCGACACCGGTGGCCGCGTCGCCCGCTTCGAGAAGCGGTTCGGCAAGCGTGCCGCCGCCGGTGCCCCTGCCGAGGCCGGCGCCGACAAGTAGCTCGTCCGACGGCGCCCGTGCCGCCCCTCTCGCGAGGGGTGGGACGGGCGCCGTTCGCATGTCCGGACTTTCGGCGCCGAAAGTCCGCCCCGTTCCCTGACTTTGGGCGCCCAAAGTCCCCGTGAAAGGCAGTGTGCGGTGAGTTCCCCCGACCGGCTGAGCGCCCTGCTCGACGAGCACGCCTCCCTGGAGAAGGAGCTCGCCGACCCGGCCGTGCACGCCGACCAGTCCCGCGCCCGGCGGCTGGGACGGCGGTACGCGCAGCTCGCTCCGCTGGTGGAGACCTCCCGCGCCCTCGAGGAGGCCCGCGGCAACCTGGCGACCGCCCGCGAGCTGGCCGGCGAGGATGCGTCGTTCGCCGCCGAGGCCACCTCGCTCCAGGCAGAGGTGGAGGAGCTGACCGCACGCCTGCGCGAGCAGCTCCTGCCCAAGGACCTCGACGACGACAAGGACGTCATCCTCGAGATCAAGGCGGGGGAGGGCGGCGCCGAGTCGGCCCTCTTCGCCGGCGACCTGCTGCGGATGTACCTGCGCTACGCCGAGCGGCGCGGCTGGTCGACCGAGATCCTCGACGCCGTCGACGCCGAGCTGGGCGGCTACAAGGACGTCGCGGTCGCGATCAAGTCGCGCACGGACGAGGGGATCTGGTCGCGGCTGAAGTTCGAGGGCGGCGTGCACCGCGTCCAGCGGGTGCCGGCCACCGAGAGCCAGGGCCGCATCCACACTTCCGCGGCCGGCGTCCTCGTGCTGCCCGAGGCCGAGGAGGTCGACGTCAGCGTCGACCCGAACGACCTGCGCATCGACGTCTTCCGGTCGTCGGGTCCCGGCGGGCAGAGCGTGAACACCACCGACTCCGCCGTCCGCATCACCCACCTGCCGAGCGGCATCGTGGTCAGCTCGCAGAACGAGAAGAGCCAGCTGCAGAACCGGGAGTCCGCGCTGCGGGTGCTGCGGTCCCGGCTGCTGGCCGCGGCCCGCGAGGAGGCCGCGGCCACCGCCAGCGACCAGCGGCGCAGCCAGGTGCGCACGGTCGACCGCAGCGAGCGGGTGCGCACCTACAACTTCCCGGAGAACCGGATCTCCGACCACCGCGTCGGCTACAAGGCCTACAACCTCGACCAGGTGGTCGACGGCGACCTCGACGCGGTGATCGACGCGCTGCAGAGCGCGCACACCGCCGAGCTGCTGGCGGCCGGCTCCTGAACACCGGTCCCTCGAACTGCAGGGCGCTGCTCGGCGACGCCGCCCGCCGGCTGGCCGACGCCGGGGTCGAGTCACCGCGGGTGGACGCCGAGCTGCTGCTGGGGCACGCCCTCGGCGTCTCCCGTTCCCGGCTCATCACGCTGGACGACGTACCGGACGACGCCGCCGCCCGGTTCACCGCCCTCGTGGAGCAGCGGGCCGACCGGGTGCCGCTGCAGCACCTCACCGGCCGGGCGCCGTTCCGTTCGCTCGAGCTGGCCGTGGGCCCCGGTGTCTTCGTGCCCCGGCCCGAGACCGAGCAGCTCACCGGCTGGGTCCTGGAGCGCATCGCCGGCCTGGACGGGCCGGTGGTCGTCGACCTGGGCAGCGGCTCCGGCGCGATCGCGCTGTCGATCGCCCACGAGCACCCCGGTGCGCGGGTGACCGCCGTCGAGCGGGATCCCGGTGCCCTGCACTGGACGCGGCACAACGCGTCCGTGCGCGCCGGTGCCGGGGACACGCCGATCGGCGTGGTGGAGGGGGACATGACCGACCCGCCGCTGCTCAGCGAGCTGGACGGACGCGTCGCCGTCGTCGTCTCGAACCCGCCCTACGTGCCCGACGACGCCGTGCTGCCGCGCGAGGTGGCCGATCACGACCCGCCGCTGGCGCTGTGGGGCGGACCCGACGGGCTGGACGTCGTCCGCGGCATGCTGGCCGTCGCGGCCCGGCTGCTGCATCCCGGTGGCTGGCTCGGCATCGAGCACGCCGACCAGCAGGGGAGCGCGCTGCCGGCGCTGGTGCGATCGGCCGGAGGCTGGACCGAGATCGAGGACCATCCCGATCTCGCCGGCCGCCCGCGCTTCACCACCGCCCGACGGGGCGGTTGAGGCACGCTGCCCTCGTGCGACCCGGTTCCTTCGTCACGTCCGGCGCGGTGGCCGCACTGGTCGTCCACCTGGTCGTCCTGCGGAACCTCTGGGACCCCACGCGCGGCCAGCTGGTGACGTGGCTCGTCCTCGAGGCCGTCGTCGCCGTCGCAATCGGTGTCGCCGCGCCCCGCGGAGGCGTGGTCGCCGCTGGCGTGCTCGGCGGCTGGCTCCTGCAGGCCGTCTACTTCGCCGTCGTCACGCCGAAGGACGACACCCACAACCTGTGGGCGGTCGGGCTCGTCGAGCTGGCGTTCCTGGGCGCCGTCGCCCTGGGGCTCGCCCTGCTGGCGCATCTGATCACCCGCCGGATCCGGCTGCGGAGCGGGTGACAGACTCGCCACCCGTGTCCGACGTCTACGACTGCTCCGACCTCGACGCCAGAGCCGCCGGTCTCGACGCCGCCGCCGCCGCGATCGGCCGGGGCGAGCTGGTCCTGATGCCCACGGACACCGTCTACGGGGTGGCGGCCGACGCGTTCACCTCTGCCGCGGTGACCGGCCTGCTCGCGGCGAAGAACCGCGGCCGCGCGATGCCGGTGCCGGTGCTGATCGGCGAGGCGTCCACGCTGGCCGGACTGGTGGTAAACCTGCCCCCGGTGGCGAACGAGCTGGCGCAGGTGTTCTGGCCGGGCGGGCTCACCCTCGTGCTGGAGCACGCGCCGTCGCTGGCCTGGGACCTCGGGGACGCCGAGGGGACGGTCGCCGTCCGCCTGCCCGACGACGACGTGGCCCGCGACCTGCTGCGCCGCACCGGCCCCCTCGCCGTCTCCAGCGCCAACCGGTCCGGCCGGCCGGCGGCCACCACCGCCCGGGAGGCGATCGACCAGCTGGGGGAGCACGCGGCAGTCGTCCTCGACGGCGGCCCGCGCACCAGCGGCGCGCCCAGCACGATCGTCGACTGCACCGGCCCGACCCCACGGGTGCTCCGAGTGGGCGCGATCAGCGTCGACCGCCTGCGCGAGGTCGTGCCCGACATCACCGACTGAGGGATCGACCGTCGATTTCACGATCACCACGCGCTGGTGGTCGCTCGCCCGCCCCAGGACACCGCGGTCAGTGCGTCCTGATCTTGATGAGGTTCCCCGCTGAGGCGGTGATCTCGGGGAGAAGCTGCTCGAGATCGTCCCGCGGTCACGGACTGCGGGGAGTCCGGGCCGGTGGGCGATACCGTAAGGGGACAGCCGCGCCGCCCGAGCCCGGGCATCGCGGGCGCCCGCACCGACTTCTGGAGTGCGCCTGAGATGAGCACCCCCTACTGGGGCCCGGACTTCGACGCCCTGGCCGCCTTCGATCCCGACATCGCCGGCGTCGTCACCGACGAGCTGGACCGCCTGCGGGGCGGCCTCCAGCTCATCGCCAGTGAGAACTTCACCAGCCCGGCCGTGCTGGCCGCGCTGGGCAGCACGCTCTCGAACAAGTACGCCGAGGGTTATCCCGGACGGCGGTACTACGGCGGCTGCGAGGTCGTGGATCGCGCCGAGGAGATCGGCATCGCGCGGGCCAAGGAGCTCTTCGGCGCCGAGCACGCCAACCTGCAGCCGCACTCGGGCGCCAACGCCAATCTCGCCGCGTACGGCGCCTTCCTCGAGCCCGGCGACACCTTCCTCGCGATGGCGCTCCCGCACGGCGGCCACCTCACCCACGGCGCGAAGGTGTCGTTCTCCGGCAAGTGGTTCAACGCCGTGCAGTACGGCGTCGACCGGGAGACCGAGCACATCGACTACGACCAGGTGCGCGACCTGGCGCGCGAGCACCGGCCGAAGATGATCATCTGCGGCGGGTCCGCCATCCCGCGGCTGATCGACTTCGCCGCCTTCCGGGAGATCTGTGACGAGGTCGGCGCGATCATGATGGTCGACGCCGCGCACTTCATCGGGCTGGTCGCCGGCAAGGCGATCCCGAGTCCGGTGCCCTACGCCGACGTCGTCACGTTCACCACGCACAAGGTGCTGCGCGGCCCGCGCGGGGGCGCCTTCGTCTGCAAGGCCGAGCACGCCTCGGCCCTCGACAAGGCCGCCTTCCCGATGATGCAGGGCGGCCCGCTGATGCACGCCGTCGCCGCCAAGGCGGTGAACCTCAAGGAGTGCCTGCAGCCGGAGTACCAGGCCTACGCCCGCCAGGTCATCGCCAACGCGCAGGCGCTCACCGAGGGCCTGGCCGCGGAGGGGCTGCGGCCGGTGGCCGGCGGCACCGACACGCACCTGGCGCTGCTCGACCTGCGGGAGACCGGCGTGACCGGCCGGGACGCCGAGGCACGCAGCGGCGCCGCCGGCATCGTGCTGAACAAGAACGCCATCCCCTTCGACCCGCAGCCGGCGCAGACCGCCTCGGGCATCCGGGTCGGCAGCCCGGCGGTGACCACGCAGGGCATGGTCGAGACCGACATGAAGGAGATCGCCTCCCTCATCGGCACCGCGATCCGCGATGCCGACGGCAGCCGCACCGCCGAGGTGGCCGCGGGTGTCCGGGAGCTGGTCGGCGCGCATCCGGCGTACCGCGAACCCGCCCGCACCGACTGACCCCGATCCGGCCGCCCACAGTCATGCGCGAGTACGCCGTCGTCCTGCTCACCGCGGCGCTGGTCACCTTCCTGGCCACGCCCGTGGTGCGGATGACGGCGATCCGCTTCCGCATGATGGCGGCCCCGCGCGAGCGGGACGTGCACGTGATCCCGACGCCGCGGGGTGGCGGCGTGGCCATGTACCTGGGGGTGGCGGCCGCCGTCCTCGTGGCCGCCCGCCTCCCCGCGCTGCAGCGCACCTTCGACGACTCGCAGACGTACGCGGTGCTGGTCGCCGGAGGGCTGATCTGCCTGCTCGGCGTCC
Source organism: Blastococcus sp. (assembly GCA_035296685.1). Lineage (GTDB taxonomy): Bacteria > Actinomycetota > Actinomycetes > Mycobacteriales > Geodermatophilaceae > Blastococcus_B. Next base: position 5,460 of record DATHAK010000132.1, on the reverse strand, counting down.
TCGACGACAAGTGGGGCCTCGACGCGCTGACCAAGCTGACCGGCCAGATCGCCGCAGCCGGGGTGATGGTGCTGCTCGGGGTGCAGCTGGCCTTCCTGTTCCTGCCGGTGGCCGACATCGGCACCATCTCGCTGGGCCCCGATCTCGGCGTGCCGCTGACCATCCTGCTCACCCTGCTGACGGTGAACGCGCTGAACTTCATCGACGGGCTGGACGGGCTGGCCGCGGGGGTCTCGGCGATCGCGGCGCTGGCGTTCTTCGCCTACAGCTACAACCTCGGCCTCACCGGCTACGACGACGTGGCCAGCGCGCCGGCGCTGATCACCGCCGTCCTCGCCGGGGCCTGCCTGGGCTTCCTGCCGCACAACTTCAGCCCGGCCCGCATCTTCATGGGCGACTCCGGCTCGATGCTGGTCGGCCTGATGCTGTCGGCGGCGGCGGTGACCGCGACGGGGGGAGTGGACCCGCAGACGTTCGACTCCGCGGCCAACCTGCTGCCGCTCACGCTGCCGCTGCTGGTGCCGATCGCCATCCTGTTCATCCCGTTCGTCGACCTGGTGATGGCCGTGGTGCGCCGCAGCCTGCGCGGTCGTTCGCCGTTCTCGCCGGACAAGATGCACCTGCACCACCGGCTGCTCTCGATCGGCCACTCGCACCGTCGCGCCGTCCTCGTCATGTACTTCTGGGCGGCCCTGCTGTCCTTCGGCGCCGTCGCCCTGTCGATCACCGGGGGGCAGGCGGAGCTCCTCGTCGCCATCGCGGTCCTGCTGGTCGTCGGCGTCGTCGTCGTCCTGAGCCCGCGGGCGCGCCGGGCGGCACGCGAGGCGCGGGCCGCGGAGCTGGCCGCCCAGCGCGAGCGCAGCCGAGCCGAGCACCCGACAGCCCGGGCACAGCGCGCCGCCGCCGTGACCGCCACGCCGCGACCCGGCGGCGAGCCGGCGCCGCACACCGCCGGGGCCGGGCAGGTGTCCCGGTGACGGCTGCGCGCCCCGTCCGCAGCGACGCGCCCTGGGATCTCTCGTTCCTGAGGGTCGGGGCGCTCGTGACGGGCGGCGTCGCGGCGGTCGCCGCCCTGCTCACCGGGCTGGTGTCCGGTTGGTCGGACGCCGTGGGGGTGCTCGTCGGGGCGGTGATCGTCAGCCTCTTCTTCTGCCTCTCCGGCGTCGTCGTCGCCTGGGCAGGCCGGATCGACGACACCTTCACCCTGCCCGCAGCTCTCGGGGCTTTCCTGGTCAAGGCGCTGATCCTTTTCGTCGTCCTGAACGCGCTGCCCCAGGACGGATGGCTGGACCGGCTGACGCTGGCCTGGACGGTCATCGCCGGCGCTCTCCTGTGGAGCGTCATCCAGCTCCGCTGGGTCTGGACGCGGCAGCTGTACTACGTCCGCCCCCCGGATCCGCCGGCAGTGCAGGCGGACGTCCGTCCGGACCCGGAAAAGCCCGCGTCGCGCGGCTGAGATAGTGTCCCGGGCGATGGCCGAGGACAGCCCTGCTCGCGGGGATGGTCGGCGTCGACCTGCAGGTCCGGCTCGGCGGGGCAGTGGTGCCGAGACGGGTTACGCCGTCATCGGGACGATGATCTCCGGGATGGCCGTGTGGGGCGGCGCCGGATGGCTGCTCGACCGGTGGTGGGACACGAAGGTGTTCTTCCCGGTGGGCATCCTCCTCGGCATTTCGGTGGCCATCTACCTGGTGGTCGCCAGGTACGGGAGCGCCGATCCCACCGACCGGCGCTCGGCAGGCAGGACCCCGGGCGGACGACGGAGCCGGCCAGGCGAAGAAGGTACGACGCAGAAGGGACAACGGTGACCTCGAGCGCCCTCGCGCTAGGGAACGTGCTCGCCGCCGCCGAAGGCGGCGGCGAGGGGTTCCAGGCCCCCGGGCTTGGCGAGTTCTACCCCCAGCCTCTCGTCACGTTCTCCCTCCTCGGCGTGGAGTTCGAGATCACCCGGATCACGGTGTGGCTCTGGATCGCGACCATCGCGATGCTCGTCTTCATGGCCGCGGCCGTGCGCCGGCCGCAGATCGTCCCCGGCAAGCTTCAGTTCATCGGGGAGAGCGGCTACTCGCTGGTGCGCGACGGCATCGCCCGCGACGTCGTCGGCCCCCGGGGGCTGCCGTTCGCGCCGTTCCTCGCCTCGCTGTTCTTCTTCATCCTCGCGAACAACCTGCTGTCGATCATCCCGTTCGCGCAGATCTCGCCGATGTCGAAGTTCGCCTTCCCCCTCGTGCTCGCGCTGATCTGCTGGGTGCTCTACATCTACATCGGCATCCGCGAGCAGGGCGTGGGGAAGTACTTCAAGGACATCCTCTTCCTCCCCGGCGTCCCGGCGTTCATGTACATCCTCGTGACGCCGATCGAGGTCCTCCAGAACTTCATCGTCCGGCCGTTCACGCTCGCCGTGCGTCTGTTCGCCAACATGTTCGCCGGCCACATGCTGCTGGTCGTCTTCTCGCTCGGCGCCGTGTACCTGCTCAGCCGGGACAACTTCTCGATCGTGTTCGGGCCGGTGTCTGCGCTGATGGCGATCGTGATGACCTTCTTCGAGCTGCTCGTCATCTTCCTGCAGGCCTACGTCTTCACCGTCCTGATGGGGACCTACCTGAACGGTTCGATCGAAGCCGAGCACTGATCTCCGCCGCACCACTCCCGACCGCACCGCCCGCACCACCCCGCCAGCCGCCCGGCACACCGCCGGGCGACGACAGAGGAGGAACACCCCGCAATGGACGTTCTGGCAGAACTGACCGGCAGCGTCGGCTCGATCGGCTACGGCCTGGCCGCGATCGGCCCCGGTATCGGTGTCGGCATCGTCTGGGCGGCCTACATCCAGGCCACCGCCCGGCAGCCCGAGTCGGCGGGCCTGACCCGTACCTACGCCTTCCTCGGCTTCGCGCTCTCCGAGGCGCTGGCCCTGATCGGCTTCGTCGTCCCCTTCGTCTTCGGCACCTGATCCGTCAGACCCACACGGGCACCGACTCTGAGACAGGGACAGTGAGCACATGAGCATCCTCGCTGCGGAGGAACACAACCCGCTGATCCCGCCCCTGGGCGAGATCATCATCGGGCTGATCGCGTTCGGGATCGTCGTCCTCGTCTTCGCGAAGCTCGTCGCCCCCCGCTTCGAGCAGGTCTTCCAGGCCCGCCGCGAGGCCATCGAGGGCGGAATGGAGCGCGCCGAGGCGATGCAGGCCGAGGCGAAGGCGGCGCTGGAGCAGTACCGCGCGCAGCTGGCCGAGGCCCGCAACGAGGCCGCGTCGATCCGCGACCAGGCGCGCGCCGAGGGCCAGCAGATCCTCGAGGAGCTGCGCGCTCAGGCTCTGGAGGAACAGGCCCGGATCGTCGCCCGCGGCGAGGAGCAGCTGGCGAGCCAGCGGCAGCAGGTGATCAACGAGCTGCGCGGCCAGATCGGCACGCTCGCGGTCGACCTCGCGGGCCGGGTGGTCGGGGAGTCCCTCGCCGAGGACGCCCGCCGCAGCGGCACCGTCGACCGGTTCCTGGCCGAGCTCGACGGCATGGCCGCCGCCAGCCCCGACGGGCGGACCGGGGGCGCGACCAGCGTGACCGGGAGCACCCGCTGATGGAGGCCTCCAGCCGCGAGTCGCTCGCCGTGGTGCGCGAGCGCCTGGCCGAGCGGACCCGTCCCGCCTCGGGTCTGCTGGAGAAGGCGAAGGACCGCCTGACCGGGCAGCCGGCTCGCGCCGCCACGGCGGACGAGCTCACCGCGCTGGCCGAGGAGCTGTTCGCCGTCGCGCGGCTGCTCGACGGCCAGCTGGCGCTGCGGCGGGCCCTGTCCGACCCGGCCGGCAAGCCCGAGGAGCGGGCCGCCTTGGCCGCCCGGCTGTTCGGGTCGCGGCTCTCGCCGCTGGCCGTCGACCTCGTCGAGACGGTCGCCCGTCAGCGCTGGTCGCGCCCGCCGGACCTGGTCGAGGCGTTCAGCACTCTGGCGACCGAGGCCTCCCTGGACGCCGCGGACGCCAGCGGCCAGCTGGAGAACGTCGAGGACGAGCTGTTCCGGTTCGGCCGCATCGTCGGCGGCGACCGCGAGCTGGCCAGGATCCTCAGCGACCGGAAGGCCCCGGCCGCAGGCACGACCGCGCTGCTGGACCGGCTGCTGTCCGGCCGGGTCAGCCCCGTCACCGGGCAGCTGCTGCGCAACGTGCTGACCGGCCCGCACGCCGGGCACGCCGAGACCACGATCGAGCGGCTGTCCGACGTCGCCAGCCGGCGCCGCGGCCAGTCCGTCGCCCGGGTGACCACCGCCGTCGCCCTCACGGCAGCGCAGGAACAGCGGCTGAGCCAGGTGCTCGGCCGGATCTACGGCCGCACCATCGGGCTGCAGGTGACCGTCGACCCGAGCGTGCTCGGCGGCCTGATCGTGCAGGTGGGCGACGAGGTCATCGACGGCAGCATCGCCCACCGCCTGGAAGCCGCCGAACGCCGGCTGGCCGGCTGACCGCCCCCGACGCCCGACCCACCAGACACCACCCCCCGCAGGGAAGAGGACCCAGACTCATGGCCGAGCTGACGATCTCCGCAGACGAGATCCGCAGTGCCATCCAGAACTACGTCACCGAGTACAGCCCCGACGTCTCCCGCGAGGAGGTCGGCACGGTCACCGAGGCCGGTGACGGCATCGCCCGGGTCGAGGGCCTGCCCTCGGTCATGACCAACGAGCTGCTCGAGTTCGAGAGCGGCGTGCGCGGTCTGGCGCTGAACCTCGACGTGCGCGAGGTCGGCGTTGTCGTCCTGGGTGACTTCTCCGGCATCGAGGAGGGCCAGCAGGTCCGGCGCACCGGCGAGGTGCTCTCCGTGCCCGTCGGCGACGGCTACCTCGGCCGCGTCGTCGACCCGCTGGGCAACCCGATCGACGGTGGTGGCGAGATCCTCACCACCGGCCGGCGCGCGCTGGAGCTGCAGGCGCCCACCGTGGTGCAGCGCCAGTCGGTGCACGAGCCGCTGCAGACCGGCATCAAGGCGATCGACGCCATGACCCCGATCGGCCGCGGCCAGCGCCAGTTGGTCATCGGTGACCGCCAGACCGGCAAGACGGCGATCGTCACCGACACGATCATCAACCAGAAGGAAGCCTGGGCGACCGGCGACCCGGCGCAGCAGGTCCGCTGCATCTACGTCGCCGTCGGCCAGAAGGGCTCGACGATCGCGGCCATCCGCGCCTCTCTCGAGGAGGCCGGCGCGATGGAGTACACGACCATCGTCGCCGCGCCCGCGTCCGAGGCCGCGGGCTTCAAGTACATCGCCCCCTACACCGGCTCGGCCATCGGCCAGCACTGGATGTACGAGGGCAAGCACGTCCTCATCGTGTTCGACGACCTGTCCAAGCAGGCCGAGGCCTACCGCGCGGTCTCGCTGCTGCTGCGCCGCCCGCCGGGTCGCGAGGCCTACCCGGGCGACGTCTTCTACTTGCACTCCCGCCTGCTGGAGCGTTGCGCGAAGCTC
>DATHAK010000131.1:0-2810 GCA_035296685.1 Blastococcus sp. | reverse complement strand
CCTGGAGGCCGCGGTCGCGGCCGGCCTGAACGTGCTCGTCTCCGGTGGGACCCAGGCCGGGAAGACGACGCTGCTCAACTGCCTCTGTGCGGCCATCCCCGCCCGCGAGCGCGTGGTCACCTGCGAGGAGGTCTTCGAGCTCCAGGTCCCGCTGCCCGACGTCGTCTCGATGCAGACGCGGCAGCCGAACCTCGAGGGTGCCGGGGAGATCCCGCTGCGGCGGCTGGTGAAGGAGGCGCTGCGGATGCGGCCCTCCCGGATCGTGGTCGGCGAGGTGCGCCAGGAGGAGTGCCTCGACCTGCTCATCGCACTCAACTCCGGCCTGCCCGGCATGTGCACGCTGCACGCCAACAGCGCCCGCGAGGCGGTGGTGAAGATGTGCACCCTGCCGCTGCTGGCCGGCGAGAACATCGGGACGGCGTTCGTCGTCCCCACCGTCGCCTCCAGCGTGGACCTGGTCGTGCACGTGGGCACCGACGGCTCCGGGCACCGCCGCGTCCGGGAGATCGTGGCGCTGCCCGGCCGCGCCGAGGGCGGCGTGATCGAGACCGCCGACGTCTTCACCACGCGGGAGGGGCGGCTGGTGCGCGCCGACGGCTATCCGCCGCACGCCGACCGCTTCGCAGCCGCCGGCTTCGACCTGGGCCGGCTCCTGGCCGAGGGACGATCCGGGTGACCGAGTCCGGGGCGCTGCTGGGCCTCCTCCTCGGCGTCGGCCTCCTCCTCATCTGGCGCAGCGGATCGCGTGCGCCCCGTCGCCCCACCGAGCCGCGCCGTCCCGGCCGCCGGCAGCAGCTGCTGGCCGCCGCGGGCCTGACCGGCATCAACCCGGCGCAGCTGCTCGCGCTCCAGGTCGGCCTCGGCCTGCTCGTCGTCGTGGTGGTGCTCCTGACCACGGGCACCGTCACGGTCAGCCTGGTCTTCGGGGTCTTCGCGTTCGCCGTGCCCTACGCCCAGGTGCGCCGGCTCGCCGCCCGCCGCCGCGCCGACCTCCGGGAGGTCTGGCCGGAGGTCGTGGACAACCTGGCGTCGGCCGTCCGGGCCGGCCTGTCGCTGCCCGAGGCGCTCTCCGCGCTGTCCTCCCGGGGGCCCGAGGTGCTGCGCCCGTCGTTCGCGCGGTTCGCCGCCGAGTACCGCTCCAGCGGACGGTTCGGCGCCTGCCTGGACCGGCTCAAGGACGACCTGGCCGACCCGGTCGGCGACCGCATCGTCGAGACGCTGCGGGTGGCCCGAGAGGTGGGGGGCAGCGACCTCGGCCGCGTCCTGCGGACCCTCGCCTCCTTCCTCCGGGAGGACGCCCGCGCCCGCGCGGAGCTGGAGACCCGGCAGGGCTGGGTCGTGCAGGCGGCCCGGCTGGCGGTGGCCGCGCCGTGGGCCGTGCTCCTGCTGCTGGCCACCCAGTCGACGACCCTGGCGGCGTACGACTCCGCGCTGGGCACCGCGATCCTGGTCGGGGGCGGTGCGGTGTGCCTGGTCGCCTACCGGCTCATGCTGCGGATCGGGCGACTGCCCGAGGACGTGCGGGTGCTGCAGTGAGCGCCGGCCTCACCGGGATGCTCCTGGGCCTCGCCGCGGCCGTCGGGCTGGTGCTGGTCGTCACCTATGCGCCGCCGTTCCGCTCCGTCCGGCTGGTCGACCGGCTGGCGCCGTACGTGCACGACACCCCGCCGCCGTCCCGGCTGCTCGGCACGGCGACCGAACCGGGCCTACTCACCGCCGTCCGCCGGGTGTTCGGCCCTGCCGTCGCCGACGGTGCGCGGCTGGTGGACCGGCTGCTGGGCGGCCGCGCCGCGGTGCGCCGCCGGCTCGACGCCCTCGCCGTCGACACGACCGTGGAGGACTTCCGCGTCGAGCAGGTGATCTGGGGTGGGCTCGGCCTGCTCGGTGCGACGGGCGTGGCCGCGGTCGGTTCGCTGCTGGCCGGGCACCTCAACGTGCTCTCCACTGGCCTGCTCTGTCTGGCCGGCCTGCTCGGGGGTGTACTCGGCCGTGACTGGTGGCTGACCCAGCAGGTGCAGCGGCGGGAGGAGCTGCTGCTCGCCGAGTTCCCCGTCGTGGCCGAGCTGCTCGCGCTGGCGGTGACGGCGGGGGAGAGCCCGACGGCCGCGATCGCGCGGGTCAGCCGGCTCTCCGGCGGCGAGCTGGCCCGCGAGCTGTCGGCGGCCCTCGGCCGCGCCCGCGCCGGGGTCCCGCTCGTCGACGCGCTGCAGCAGGTGGCCGACCGGACGTCGCTCGACCCGCTGGCACGGTTCATCGACGGCCTGCTCGTGGCCATCGAGCGCGGCACCCCGCTCGCCGAGGTGCTGCGGGCGCAGGCCGCCGACGTGCGGGAGGCCGGCAAGCGCCGGCTGCTCGAGGCCGGCGGCCGCAAGGAGATCGCGATGATGGTCACTGTTGTCAACCGCTACTGTTCCTCTTGTGTCCCTGAATTCGGTGATCTACGCCCGGCAGTCACTTGACCGCACGGGCGAGGGTGCGGCGGTCGAGCGGCAGGTAGCCGACTGCCAGCAGTTGGCCGAACGGCGCGGCTGGACCGTGCTGGAGACGCTGACCGACAACGACATGTCAGCGAGCACCGGCAAGCCGCGCCCTGGATACCAGCGGCTGCTGACGATGATGCGGACCCGCGCCATCGACGCCGTGGTTGTGTGGCACGTCGATCGCCTCACGCGTCGCCTGGTCGACCTCGAGGAGATCATCACGATCTGCGAGGCGACCGGCGTCCGCCTCGCCACCGTGACGGGCGACCTCGACCTCAGCACCGACACCGGCCGGATGATGGCCCGCATCCTCGCGTCGGTCGCCCGCGG
>DATHAK010000130.1:0-19170 GCA_035296685.1 Blastococcus sp. | reverse complement strand
GGCCAAGTGGCTGGCGACCGGCGACGGCGGAGGCCGCTTCGAGGTCGTGGGCCTGACCGAGGTCGAGCCGGGGGTGCAGGCGCGGCAGCGGGTGGTGCGCTACGTGCTCAGCGACCCGGGTGACCTGCCGGCCGTCGTGCGCCGACGGGTGGACGACACGGTGGTGGCCAGCCAGCGATCGCCGTTGCCCGGCGGGGGAGGGGTGCTGCTGGTCGCCCGCCGGATCCCCGGCCGGCCGGGCCGGGAGTGGACCGTCGTCTTCGACGACGACGCGCAGCGGAGCGACCCGGAGGCGCGGGACGTCGCCCGTCAGAAGCTCGCCGACCTGGTCGCCGCCGACCGGCCGGACTGAGCGGCCGGATCAGCGGCGGGGTTCGCTGCCCATCCGCGTGCGCAGCGACGACACGACGTCGTCGGCTCGCGCCTGCGCGATTCCGGCGAGGCTCTGCAGACGCGGGTCGTCCTTCGCGTGGGCGTAGGCGCGCCTGATCTGCTCGTAGCGCTCGCGGCCGGCCCTGGAGCCCAGCACGTAGCCGGCGCCGAAGCCGGCGAGGAAAGACAGCTTCGCCACGAGAAACCTCCAGGACGGTCGAGCCGGGACGGTGATCACGCTACCTGTGACCGTTGCCGCGCGAGCGACGGGCGAGCCGCTCCGAGAGCCTCACGACGCCTGATGTACCCTCGTCAGGCCAGCGGGTCGCGCACCCGCTCATCCCCCGTAGCTCAATTGGCAGAGCATGCGACTGTTAATCGCAGGGTTATTGGTTCGAGTCCAATCGGGGGAGCCACTTCAGGGCCTCGGCCAGCGGAAACGCTGACCGGGGCTTCGACGGCCGCGTGCGGCTTGTGTCCAAGACCGGACGCACCCGGGCAGCGGCCGAGCGAGCGCTCAAGGCTGAGCTCACAAACCGCCAAGGCCCTCGCGGTCAAGGCGGCCATGGACCGGGTGAAGAGTTCCGGTGAAGGTGCCGTCGTCGCCGGCGCCCTCTCGATCCTGGGGCGCACACCCGTGCAGGTCGAGCAGAAGTGGCTCGACCTGTTCGCCGGCCGGCCCACGGCGGTGGTCACCAACATCGCCGCGCCGCGCGATCCGGTCGCTCTTGCCGGCGTTCCGCTAGCCGGTTTCACCGCCTGGGTGCCCTCGACGGGCCCGGTCGGTATCGGGCTGGCGATTTGCAGCTACGCCGGTCAGCTGCTGCTCGGCGTTGCGGTCGATGAGGCGCTTCTGCCGGAGCCCGAGCAACTGCTGAGCAGCCCTTTCGGAAGAGGTCATCGCTTTCCGCAAGCTTCCCCTGAGCATCCGCAACGGACCTGGATCCCGGGAGTAGACGCCCCTACCTGCCAGGCACCCAGTCCTGCTGGTCACAGAGAGCCAAGACCTGTCGAGATGGAAAGGACGAGGTCCCGCGCCTGCAGGCAAGAGATGTGACGGCGCGAGATCTTGATGGTTTTGGAGGGCCGGTTCAAGCGAAGACGTGGGCGCAGAAGGAGGTCGTCCGGTGTGCCGGCGTACCAAGCTTTGGTCCGCTCGTCGGTGCTGTGTGGACAATGTCGCCGCTGGTGGGTCAGGGGCCGTATCCAGGGTCATCCGGAACGGCGCCGCAGCTCTTTCTGTGGCCGGTCGACCGGCATGGCCCCACTCCCGCCGGGCTGAGTCGTGCCTCCTTCGTCTCCACGCCCGCTGAGCCCGTGCCACCATGTCCCGGTCACAGCTCATGTCGATGTCGAGGTGACTCCCGGTGCAGCCTGTTGGTCCGCGGATCGTCGTTCTGCTGAACAACGCTCTGACCTTCGAACTGACGGTCACCAACACGTACTTCCTGCACGCCCGGATGCTCGACGCGTGGGGGCTCGGACGGCTCGGCAAGGTGTTCTACGACCTGTCGATCGACGAGATGCGCGACGCGGACGCTCTCATCCAGCGCATTTTGCTCTTCGACGGGCTCCCCAACCTTCAGCGCCTCGGCGCGCTCCGGATCGGCGAGACGGCCGAGGAGATGCTCGTCAGCGCCTTCGAGAGTGAACGAACCGCGGTGACCCAGTTCAACATGGCGGCGCAGGAGTGCCACGAACTAGGCGACCACGGCACCGCCGCCGTCTTCGAGGAGATGGTCCGGGACGAGGAGCGCCACGCCGACTGGTTCGAGGGGCAACTGGGGGCCATCGAGCGGGTCGGCATCGCGCAGTACCTGGCCCAGCAGATCCTGGCGGGCAACGCGCCCACCTGACCGCACGGAGGCCGCCCAGCCGCGTAACGCACCGATGGGCGGACGAGGGCACGAGCCGGACAGTCGGGCGTGACCATGGGTTACGTTCGATCCGTGATCCTCAATTCGCTGGACGTCACGCCCGCGCAGTTCGCGGCGGGCACCGGCTGGGAGATCAAGCCCGAGGGCGCCTGCAAAGCAGAGGTCTGCGTGCCGCTCGACCGATCCGGCTTCGACGTCGTCCGGACGGCGGAGCGGCTGCGGATGGCGCTCGTCCACGACGAGGACGCCGGCCTGTGGGCGCTCGGCCCGGAGTCGCTCGGCGACCGGGCGCTGCTGAGCGCGGAGGCGCCGGAGCTCGTCCTCGGCGACCTCGACGGCAACCCCTTCCGGCTGTCGTCGCTGCGAGGGCAGAAGGTGCTGCTCGTCGCGTGGGCCCCCTATTAGGGCTGTGCCTTCGACCTGCCCGGGTGGCAGGCCCTGCGTACTGAATTGCACCCGCGCGGCCTCGAGGTCGTCACGGTCTCCCTGGAGCTGTCCGGGCCCGAGGCGTCGCGGCCCCACGTCGAGGCCGCCCACCCCGAACACCCATCGCTGCTCGACCCCACGCACCGGATGGACACCCTGTTCGGCGTCGTCAACATCCCGAACGTGACCTGGATCGACGAGGACGGTGTCATCGTCCGGCCACCCGAGCCCGGCTGGCCGGACGGGCAGTCGCACATGCCCGCGGCGATCGCGGAGTCGATGCCCCGCCTCGGGCGGGCGCGCACGGCGCCGCCGAAGCCCGAGGGCGCGCTGGGTGCTCGCGGCCTGCAGACCGGCCAGGAGCGCGGCGCCTATGCCGACGCGATCCGCGACTGGGTGGAGAAGGGTGCCGACAGCGAGTACGCGCTGCCGCCGTCGGAGGTCGTGGCCCGCTCCCAGCCCCGGCCGATGGCCGTGTCGGAGGGGGCGGCGCACTTCGAGCTGGCCGACCACCTGTGGCGGGCCGGACAGCGGGAGCGGGCGATCGAGCACTTCAACGCCTGCCACCGGCTCCAGCCCGACAACTGGACCTACCGTCGGCAGGCCTATTCGCTGGTGAGCAACGAGCGGATTGGTGGCCCCGCCGGCCGGTTCGCCCAGGGCCCGGTGCATGGCGAGGAGGACGCCTGGCCGTTCGAGTCGGACTTCCGGTCGCAGATCTCGCAGTTGCGCGAGGGGGAGTACTACCCGAAGACGCTCTGATCCCCGGCCGGTCAGGGTCTGCCGAGGGGCTCCCAGGGCGTTCCGGCCACAAGGCGGGTCCTGGTCGTGCGGATGGACCGGGCGGACAAGCGCAACGCCGTGGACGCGGCCATGACCGCGGAGTTGAGCGCCGCCGTCGACCTCCTCGAGCACGACGACGAGCTGTGGGTGGGGGTGCTGACCGGCGGCCCCGGCGTCCTCTCGGCCGGCACCGATCTGATCGCCGGCGCGGGCGAGTCCACCGAGCGCGGCGGCCCGTACGGCGTCGTCCGGCGCACCCGCAGCAAGCCGCTCGACGTCGCCCGAGAGCTGCTGACCGGGGTCCGGCTGTCCGCCGAGCGGGCCGAAAGGCCTCGGGTCTCGTCAACGTTCTCGCCGACGAGGGCGCGGCGGCCGAGGCGGCCCTCGCGCTGGCCGAGCGCATCTGCCGCAAGGCGCCGATCTCGGTCCGCGCCAGTCTGACCGCGATGGAGGAGACGATCGCGGCCGACGACGAGCCGGCGATCAAGACCGTGTGGGCCTCGGAGGACATCAGGGAAGGGCTGGCTGCCTTCGCGGAGAAGCGTGCGCCGGAGTGGCGGGGGCGTCAGGACTCAGGGCTGGCCCGGCTTGAGCGCGACGAAGAGCCCGTCAGCGTCGGCGCAGAGCGTGTCGCCGTCGTGGAGGGTGCCCACGAGGAATCGCTTCCGCCCCTCCTCGCGGTCGAACCGGCCCTCGAACCGCAACTCTGCGCCCACGGGCGTGATGCTGCGGTAGTTCACGTGCAGGTAGGCGGTTCGCGACGGGGTCCGACCGCCCGTGTTCGCCAGCCGCCCGAGGATCTCGTCGAAGACCAGCGGGATCACCCCGCCGTGCACCGCGCCGTTTCCACCGAGATAGAACCGGCCGAAGGTGACGCGGCCACGTGCGAAGGTCTCGCCCCACTCGTCGACGTGCAGGACGGGGGCCATCGTCTGGCCACGCCCGGGAATGGTGCTCAGGTGTCCCGTCACCTGCTGGCGCTCCGGCACGGCGTAGGGCCGCAGTCCCTGGGAGAGCTCTTCCAGGGTTTGCGCCGCCGCCGCGACGACGTCCGGTGGCGGTGCCGCCGCGGTGACGTCGTCCTGCAGGGTCCGCAGGGCGTCGATCATCGCGAGGAACTCCGGCGTCGGCTCGGCTGCCGTACGGCGTTGGCGCGAGGCGATCAGACCTGCGTCGGCCAGGCCCTCGGGGCCGCGAAGGACCGGCCCGTCCGTGCTCTCGTCGACGCTCATCGAGCTCCCTCTGCGCAGAAACCGGACGGGCGCCGGGAGGCCTCTCCCGGCGCCCGAACCTGAAACGGATCGGCCGGCCTCAGGCCGTGACCAGCGAGCCGGTGTGCTCGCGGGCCAGTTCAAGGCCCTTCCAGCGGTCGTCGGTGACGACCTCCCACTCCTCGCAGGAGCAGGCACACCGGTAACTGCCGTCGCCTAGGGGGATCACCGACTGGGCCACGCACTCGCCCTTCTTCTCCGCCACCTCGTGCATGAACTCGAGGGGGGAGTCGTACATGACGTTGTCATCACTCACGAGGGTCTCGCTCTCCACTCGTCGCCGCTGGTCAGGCTGCAGCCGTGGTGGGCAGCGGGCTCAGGCCGGGGAAGAGTTCGTTGAACGCGCCGACGGTGACCCGCTCCTGGATCTTCGGGTCCACGCCGTCGAACAGGCCGTGCAGGGTCTCCTGCGTGTGACCGTAGGTGCCCTCCATGTGCGGGTAGTCGCTGCCCCACATGACGTTCAGGTAGCCGAGGTGCTCGGCGACGGCGACGGCCGACTCGTCGTGCTGGAACGATGCGTAGACCTGGGTGTAGATGATCTCCTTGATGTCCCGCTTCAGCTTCGGCTTCACCGCCATGGCGTGCTGGCGGTACCCCTCGATCATCCGGTCGGCGATGAACGGCACCCAGGTCGCCCCACCCTCGGAAACCAGCACCTTGAGATTCTCGTGCCGGTCCAGCGCCCCGGACGCGACCATCTTCATCACTGCACGCTGCCCACCGAAGGTGGTCTCGGTGTAGTTCAGCACCGCGCCCCCGGGGCCGCGGTAGAGGACGCCGGCGGAACCGCCACTGGCGAGGTCGATCGGGTCGGTGCCGATGTGGAAGGCGAGCACGATGTTCGCCGCCTCGGCCGCGGCCCAGAACGGCTCCCAGGCGTCGTCGTTCCAGTCCTTCTGAAGCGGGTGCGGCTGCACCGGGAGGAAGACGGCGCGGTAGCCGATCTCCGCGCACCGCTCGAGCTCGGCGACCGCGTCACCGACGTCGAGGGTGGAGACCTGGGCGGTCGAGATCAGGCGCGGCTGGGCCTTGTCGATCGATTCGTACGCCCAGTCGTTGCTGACGCGCAGCGCCTCGCGCAGCACCTCCGGGGTGCGGAAGGAGGAGCTCCACATGCCCAGCGACGGGAAGACCAGCTCGTTCCAGATGCCCTCCTGGTCGAGGTCCTTCATCCGCAGCTCGATGTCGCGGGCGCCGGGCGCGCGGTTGGACGCCTCGATGAACTCCTTGGCCTTCATCGTGGGCAGCTTGCGGCGGAAGCTCATGCCGTCGATGTGCACGGTCTCCCACTGGCCGTCGGCGTCCTTCTCCGACCTCGGTACCAGCTCGGCCAGGTGAGCCGGCAGGTTCGAGCGCCACAGGTCCTCGGGCTCGAGGAAGTGCGAGTCACCCGAGTTGGCCCAGATCTTCTCCATGTGCGGTTCTCCTCGTCGAGTCGGAGTCGGCCTGGTCATCTGCCGCTCCTCGGATGGCGGTCGTCCAACTGAAAACGACGTTTTCAGTAGACCCGGACGCGCCCGCCCTGTCAAGGGCAACCTCGACCGGACGGTCAGACTCGACGGTAGGGCACGGCATCCCGTTCGGCGAGTGGAAAGAGGCGCCCGAATAGGGAACATGCGCTTCCCGCCCGGACGACGGGAGGGCTAGCGTGTCGGCTCGGCAACCGGCCGTGACCCTGGAGGCACCGTGCGCCGACTGAGCGGCACCGACACCCTGATGCTCTACTCGGAGAACGCCAAGGCGCAGAACATCATCGCGCCGGTCGCCATCTACGACGCGTCGACCACGTCCCGCGGCCGGATCGGTCTGAACGACGTCCTGCGGTTCGTCGAGTCGCGACTGCACGTGTCCGAGAGCTTTCGCGAGCGGCTGGCGGGGGTGCCGTTCGGCCTGGGTAACGCGTACTTGGGTCAAGGACCCTGATTTCGATCTCGAGTACCACGTTCGCCACATCGCGCTGCCGCCCGGGAACGTGGGAGCAGTTCACTGCGCAGGTCGCGGATCGGGCAGTGGCCGCTGGACATGGACCGGCCGCCGTGGGAGCTGTATCTCATCGAGGGCCTCGACGCGGTCGAGGGTGTGCCGCCGGGCGGCTTCGCGATCCTCCTCAAGATGCACCACGCGGCGGTCGACGGCGTGGCCGGCACGGAGATCCTCAACGCGCTGCACGACCACACGCCCGACCCGGGTCCGACGGCCGTGCCGGCCGACGACTGGCGGCCCGATGCCCGGCCGTCGGAGCTCGACCTGGTCGGCCGCGCCGCCGCACATGCCGTCGTCGACCCGGTCGGCACGGTCCGTCGGCTGCTCTGGGCGACCCCCCGGTCCGCGCCACGCAGCACGCTACGCGCGGTGCGCTCACCGGAGGCACGAGGCCAGACGCTCGCTCCTGTCACCGCGACCCGGTTCAACCGCCGGGTCGGTGCCCATCGAGTGTGGGACGCGCGCCGTTTCCTCCTCGAGGACGCCAAGCAGATCAAGAAGGCGATGCCGGGGGCCAGCATCAACGACGTCGCCCTGGCCTGGATCGGCGGCGCGCTGCGCGGCTACCTCGGCGAGCACGGGGAGCTGCCCGAGAGCTCCCTCGTCGCGTTGATGCCGATCTCCCTGCGAGCGACCACGATCCAGCCGCACGGCGGGACCGAGGTGTCGGCATCGCGGGGCGGCAACCGGTTCGCCATGGCGAACATCCCGATGGGGACCGATGTCGAGGACCCGCTCGAGCGGGTCGCCGCCGTCCAGACACGGACCCAGACGGCCAAGGAGTACGCCCTGGATGCCCGAGCCTGGTCGAGTGGTCGGAGGCCCTGCCCGGCGCGCTGGCCGGCACGGCTCAGCGGGCGGTCATCCGGCTGGCCAATCGCACGGGCCGCACGATGGGCGTGCACATGATCGTCACGCACGTGCCGGGC
The DNA here is from genome assembly GCA_035296685.1 of Blastococcus sp. Lineage (GTDB taxonomy): Bacteria > Actinomycetota > Actinomycetes > Mycobacteriales > Geodermatophilaceae > Blastococcus_B. Next base: position 11,526 of record DATHAK010000130.1, on the reverse strand, counting down.
CCCGGAACCCCCTCTACTTCGACGGCGCGCGATGCCTGTTCACGTCCGGCATGGCGCCGGTCGTCGACGGGATGGGGATCATCCACGCGGTGACGAGCTACCAGGAGCAGTTCGTCACCTGCTTCACCGCCGATCGCGACATGACGCCCGACCCCGCGTTCTACGCGTCCCGCCTGGACGCGGCGTTCGGGGACCTCAAGAAGTCGGCGGGGATCACCCGATGCGGCGGCGCCCGCGCCATTTCCGGGGGTCCTGGTCGCCGGCGCGCTCGCGGCTACGACCACCGGCTACGCCTACCGGCTGCTCGCCCCGTCCGGCTACGGGTCGGCGGCCTCGTGGCTGGCGTCGTGGGGGTGTCGGAACTGCCGAGCCAGTTCCTCGCCGCCCAGCTGGTAGGCGCCGGCGTCGCAGTGGGCCGCGGCGCGGCGCGCACGCCGGCGGGCCGCGCGGGGCTGGCGCTCACGGCGGTGTCGGCCGCCGGGCTGCTCGGGCTGCGGCGGCGCGCGAACGCTGCGGCACCGGTCCTGGAATCGGCCCTGGTCGAGGGACTCGGCCCCGACTACCGGGCACGCATCGTCCGGCCCCGCCGGCCGGCGGACGATGCTGCGGTGGCCGAGCGACCGGGCCTCTACCGCATGATGCGCGTCCGTTCCGCCTATGCCCGGGACACCGACATCTCCTACGGTCCGCACGGGAAGGCCAACGTGCTCGACGTGTGGCGGCGGCCGGAGCTGCCGGACGACGCCGGTGCCCCGGTGCTGCTGCAGATCCCCGGTGGTGCCTGGACGATGGGCAACAAGCAGGGGCAGGCGTACCCGCTGATGAGCCACCTGGCCGAGCACGGCTGGGTCTGCGTGTCCATGGCCTACCGGGTCTCCCCGCGATCGACGTGGCCCGACCACGTCGTCGACGTGAAGCGGGCGATCGCCTGGATCAAGAAGAACATCGGGCGCTACGGCGGAGACCCCGGGTTCATCGCGGTGACCGGCGGATCGGCCGGGGGCCACCTCTCGGCTCTGGTCGCGATGACGCCAGGCGCACGGGAGTTCCAGCCGGGGTTCCAGGAGGCCGACACCCGGGTCCAGGCGGCGGTTCCCTTCTACGGCGTCTACGACCTCACCGACGAGCACGGGCGGCGGGACACCCTGGCGCACTGGGAGAAGACGGTGCTCCAGGAGCCGATCGCCGCGGCGCGCGCCGGCTCCGAAGCGGCCTCGCCACTGCACCGCGTGACCGCCGATGGCCGCCGTTCTTCCTGCTGCACGGCACGAACGACGTCCTCCTCCGGGTCGAGCAGGCGCGGCTGATGACACGGCGGCTGAAGGAGGTGTCGACGGCACCGGTCGTCTACGCCGAGCTGCCGGGGGCGACCCACGCGTTCGACACCTTCGGCGCCCCCCGCGCCAGGGCGGCGGCCGAGGCGGTGGAGCGCTTCCTCGGCGCAACCTACGGCGACTGGGAGCGCGCCCGGGCGGCATCGGCCCGGTAGCGCCGGGCGGCGACCGCCTCAGGCCCCGCCGTGCTCCTCCCGCACGCGGCGCCGCAGGAGCTTGCCGGTGGGCAGCCGGGGCAGCTCGTCGACGAAGACGACGGACCGGGGGCGCTTGAAGCCGGCGAGCGCGGTGCGGCAGTGGGTGAGCAGTTCCTCGGCCAGCTCGGGTCCGGGCACCCGGTCGGCGGCGGGCTGGACGACGGCGCGGACGGCCTGACCCATCTCGTCGTCCGGCACACCGATCACGGCGACGTCGGCCACCGCCGGATGCAGGACGAGGGCCTCCTCGACCTCGGCGGGATACACGTTCACGCCGCCGGAGATGATCAGGTCGGTGCGCCGGTCGGCGAGGTAGAGGTAGCCCTCCTCGTCCAGGGAACCGAGGTCGCCGAGGGTGGCCCAGCCCTTGTCGTTGAAGGCCTTCGCCGTCTTCTCCGGGTCGTTGTAGTACTCGAAGGTGCCCCCGCCCTCGAAGTAGACGGTCCCCACCTCGCCGGGCGGCAGCTCCTCGCCGTCCTCGCCGACGATGTGCAGCGTGCCGAGAGCCGCGCGCCCGACCGAGCCCGGGTGGGCCAGCCATTCGGGCGCGCTGATCACGGTCATGCCGGAGCCTTCGCTGCCGGCGTAGAACTCCATGATCTTCGGCCCGAGCCAGTCGATCATCTGCCGCTTGACGTCCACCGGGCAGGGGGCCGCGGCGTGGATCACGACCTGCAGGCTGGACAGGTCGAACGCCCGCCGCTGCTCTTCGGGCAGCTTGAGCATCCGCACGAAGTGGGTCGGGACGAACTGCACGTGGGTGACCCCGTGCTGCTCGATGGCCCGCAGGCACTCCAGCGGGTCGAACTTCTCCATGAGGACGACGGACCCGCCGTTGCGCTGGGCGCCCATGGACCAGCCGATCGGCGCCGCGTGGTAGAGCGGAGCCGGGCAGAGGTACACCGAGTCGGCGCCGAAGCCAAACGACGACGCCATGACGTGCTCGATGGCCAGGCCGGTGCCGAATGGCGGGAAGGCGTGGTTGGGTCGGATGCCCTTCGGCGTCCCGGTCGTGCCGGAGCTGTAGAAGAAGTACGTGCCCTCCACCTCGTCGGCCGACTGCGCGGGCGGCACAGCGTCCCGTGCGGCGACGTAGTCGACCAGCCCCTCGCGCGACTCCCCGGCCACATAGGCCGCCTCGACGCCCGGGCTGCGGCCGACGATGCGGGCGGCGAGATCGCCGGTCGCCTCGGTCGCGAAGAGCACCCGAGCGCCGCAGTCCGAGACGACGTAGGCCGCCTCGTCCTCCGTGAGGTGCCAGTTCACCGGCGTCCACAGCGTCCCGGCGCGCTGGGCACCCCAGGCCACCTCGAGGAACTCCGGCCCGTTGTCCATCACGAGCGCGACGTGGTCCTTCGCGCCGATCCCGTGCTGGTGGAGCAGGGCCTCGACCTGCAGGCTGCGCCGGTCGAGCTCGGCGAACGTCATGCCCCGACTGCCGTCGGACATGACCACTGCGGGCTTGTCGGGCGTCCGGCGGGCGATCTCGCTCAGATGCATCGGTGCTCCGGCAGACCAGGCGTCAGGGACGCGGATTCAGTATCCTCAACGCCGTTGTACCAGAGGACGCACCGCCGGGCCAGGGTTTCGCGGTCGCGCCGCCGTCAGCGCCGCGAGGAACTCGGCCACCTCCGGCCGGGCGACCAGGTCGTGGGTCCGGGAGCGGGCGCGCTCAGCCACCCGCCCGTTGTCGGTGGCCCGCAGGAAGTTCGTGCCGTAGATCTCGAGGTCCTCCAGGTGCGGCTGGACGACCAGGACGTCGCGGGCCCGCTCCCCGGCGCGCCGCAACTCTCGCCGCACCCCACGCACGGCCGGGCCACGGAAGATCCGCTGCGCGGTCGAGGGGCGGCCCGTCTGCTGGTAGCCCATCGGCACCACGGCGAGCACGTGGGAACTCCCGTTCCGGAGGGCCATGTCGATGCTGGTGGTCGAGTTCACCCCGCCGTCGACGTACCGGCGATCGCCCAGGCGTTCGGGCTCGTACAGTCCGGGGACGGCACAACTGGCCATGACTGCCCGGTGCAGGGGATGGGTGCGGTCCTCCGTCCGCCGTCCGAGGGCGACCCGGCGCCTGCTCCGCACGTCGACCGCGACCAGCCACAGCGGGTCGGCGGGCCACTGGTCGCCGAACCGCTGCTGCAGGCCGTTGCCTCGGGGGCGGAACAGCCCGCCCGGGAAGAACGCGTCCAGGTGCTCCGGCGGCATGGGCAGTGGCAGCTTGAGCATCGAGCGGGCCACCACGGCGCTCGAGCCCGCCATCCGGTTGCACAGATCCATACCGCCGGTCCAGGCCCGCTCGAAGTGCCGCGGTCCCCGCCCGGCGGCCGCGGCGGCCGGGTCCGGTTCGGCGTCGGCCATCGTGAGCAGGTCCGCGGGCCGTGTGCCCTTGCGGATCGCGGCCGCGCCGACCGCTCCGGCGCTCGTACCCACGACCAGGTCCGCCGAGCCGACGTCGAGCCCGGCGTCGGACATCGCGGACAGCACCCCGGAGATGTAGGCGAGTCCCACCGAGCCCCCGCCCCCGAGCGCCAGGGCCCAGCCGAGCCGCTCCTGGTCGGGAACGCGGCTGCGGTGGTCCGCGGGGGCCTCGATCGTCGTCATGGTGCCTCCTGGCGGCCGGCTGTCGTGTGGCATGCGCCACAGTCATCGGCAGTCGGGAGCGTTCTGCCGACCGTCTCTCTACCCGGGATCAGGTGACTCAATGGTTACGGTGCACTGAATGTCGCCCGACGTGTCCGCCAGATCTCCTCGGTCAGGTCGGCCAGCGAGCTCGGGCGAAAGCCTCCGACGAGCGCGACCAGCGCGGTAGGGGTCCCCACCGAGTCGATCTGCTCCCACACCCGGCGAACCTCGGCCCGTGAGGAGAGCTGCCCCGCCACGGGGTGGACGCCCGGCTCACGGCCCGCCTCGTCGAGCGCATCGCCGGGCAGGTCGACGGCCACGACCTCCGCGCCGCTACGCCGGAACTCCGCCCGTTCGACGGGCAGATCGGGCAGACGTCGTACTCGGCGTCCAAGGCCGGCGTCCACGGCATCACCCTCTTCGCCGCCCGCGACCTGGCGAGCTGGGCGACCCGGAGGACTACGCGCACATGGCGGTGAGCCTGCTGGAGCACGGTTACGTCAACGGGCACACGGTCCGGCTGGACGGCGCCATCCGCATGGCGCCGCGCTGAGCGGGGTGGATCCGTGCCGGTCACCGGCACGGATCCACCCACTTCAGCTACTGACCGGGCGGAACAGGGGGAGCTTCCACCCGTCGGCGATAGGGGAGAAGAGGACCTCTACCTCCATGCCGATCTGCACATCCTCGGGATCCACCTCGACGATGTCGGTGACCAGGCGGGCGCCGGGAGCACCCTCGAGGTCCAGCACGGCGGCGACGAGCACGATGTCCTTGATGCCCGGGAAGCCGTGGACGACGGAGTAGGAGAACACCGTCGCGCGCCCGGACAGCTCCGGCCACTTCTTCTCCTTGGACTGGCAGTTCGGGCAGAACGGCGTCGGCGGCATGCGGAAGACGCCGCAGTTGCCGCACTGCAACACCACCAGCCGGTCCTCCTTCGCCGCCTCCCAGAACGGCTCGGTGTCCGGGTTGGTCGTGATGTGGACCTGCTCGCCCGGGAGTGCCTGGGCCACCACGCCGCTCACAGGTGCTTCCCCAGGATGAGACCGCTGACCGGCAGGGCCGCCGGGCCGCCGGTGACCAGCGCGAGCTCCGCGTCCTCCACCTGGTTGATCGCGGTCCCGCGCATCTGCTCGACCCCTTCCAGGATGTGCGTCATGCCGATGATGTAGCACTCCGAGAGCTGGCCGCCGTGCGTGTTGACCGGGATCGAGCCGCCCTTGTAACGGATGGCGCCGGACTCGACGAACTCACCGCCCTCGCCCTTCTTGCAGAACCCGTAGTCCTCCAGCTGCATGAGCACCATCGGGCTGAAGTGGTCGTAGAGCAGCGCGACGTCGATGTCCTCGGGTCCGACACCGGCCCGGCGGAACAAGTGCTTGGCCACGGCGGCGTGCCCGGATGACGCGAACGTCTCCTGCGGCATCCCGAACCACGCGAACGCACGGCCCCAGTCGCGGGCGCCGCCGTGGGCGGCGGCGACGACCGGCACCGGCGGTTGCCGGAGGTCCTTGGCCCGCTCCACGCTGGTGGTGATCACGGCGATCGCGCCGTCGGTCTCCAGGCAGAAGTCCAGGAGGCACAGCGGGTCGGCGATCATCCGCGCGTTGAAGTAGTCCTCGAGGGTGATCGGGTCCCGCATGATCGCCTTCGGCCGGTTGAGCGCGTTCTGCCGCTGCGAGATCGCGATCTCGGCGAACGCCTCCCGCCGGGTGCCGTAGTCGTGCATGTGCCGCCGGGTGAGCACGCTCATCAGGTGCCCCGGCCCCGACAGCCCGGACGGCTGGAGGAAGGAGTTGATCGGGTTCGGCGCCACCGCGGCGAAGACACTGCCCAGCCGTTGCTTCGCCTGCTGGAGCGCCATCACGGTGACGACGACGTTCGCGTCCCCGGCGAGGATGGCGGCCCGGGCCAGCCCGATGGAACCGGCCGCGCCGCCGCCGCCGGCGGTCAGCGTGGCCGAGAAGGTGACCTCGGGGATGCCGAGCGTCTCCATGAACAACGCGGTGTCGAACTTGTCGCCGTAGCCGGCGCCGGCCTCGGAGTAGTAGGCGAACCCGTCGATGTCTTTCACGGACAGGCCGGCCTCCTCGACGGCGGCCAGGATCGCGTCACCCGCGAGCTCGGTCATGGTGCGCGGCCAGGACTGCCCGCGCCGCCAGTAGGGCGTGGCCCCCACGCCGACGATGGCGACGTCCGGAGCGGTGCCGGTCATGTCGCCCGCTCCGAACCGGGCTCAACGGAACACAACACTGTGACTTCCTCCCAGTAGTCGCCCGCGCGGGTGCGCGGGACGGATCATCCGGCGACGAGCGCGAGCAACGCCGGGACGTCCTCCAGTGAACGGAGGGTGTCGTTGAGATGCGTGCAGGTCGAGATCCCGCCGAAGGTGTGGCGCACGTGCTGCCGCAGACCGGCCAGAGGCTGACCCGCCAGCCGGCGCGCGGAGAGAGCCGCCGCCGGACATTCCACCCAGGGCAGCACCCGCGGGGTCGCCTCGCAGGCGAGGACGACCCCGGCGTCCGGGTCGACCTCCATGGCGACGGTGTACTCGTGGATGACCGTCTCCAGGCCGTCGGGTCGCACGTAGGCGTCGCGGAACAGCACGTCGACGACGGTCGTCGTTCCCGGCCGGACGTCGATCCGCCGGGACCGGCGCATCCCGTGCGGCGGCAGCGCGTCGGTGGGGTGCCATCCGTCGGGGTCGTCTTGCACGAGCGGCAGCGCGGCGGGCCCGGTGACCAGCGGTGGTAGCCCCGTGCGGTCGACCTCGGCCATGATCGTGGCGCCGTCGGCGAAGCCGGCGCACTGGTCGCGGATCAGTGAATTGCGCATGGTCACCACCGGCAGCCGCCGTTCGGCTGCGGTGCCGGCGCCCCAGGCGTGGCCGGACACGAGCGTGGTCACCGGGATGTCGTCGACGAGGAGATTGAGCAGGCCGTTCTCCTCGGGCAGCGCCGGATCGGCGGCCAGGGCGGCCGCTCGGAACCCGGAGGACGCGCGGCCGCCGACAAGGGCGGCCAGTCCGGGCCGCGGCGGCGAGCTGGTGATCTCCTGGACGACCCGGCCGCCGGTGAAGTCGATGCGCACTCGGGTCGAGGCCTCCGCCACCACCCTGCCCGCCCCGTCGGTCCCGGTGACCAGGTCCCGCGCCCGGCCGACCAGGACGAGCGGGCCGGAGAGGCCCTCGGGGCGCAGCATGTCCGTGGTCGCGGTGCGCCGCACGGATCCCGGGGTACGGAGCGGGGTGCCGGACGTCGGCTCGTGGGTGCCGTGGAGGGGATGGAGCGCGCCGAGCGGAATCGCCGTCACGCTGTCCCCCTCGAGGAGTTGAGAATCCTCTTCTCAGTAGAGGGCTCTACGGGGAGCGTGTCAACTCTCCGCCGCGGGAAACCCCGCTCACCTCCGCCGCCCGCGATCCTTGGCGCCGAGCGCACGCAGCGCGAAGTCCGCGATCTCGGCGGCCGCCTCGTCCGCCGAGACCGAGGCCACCTGCGTGATCTGGTCCTCGAGTGCGCTGCCGAGGGCGGCGCGGATGGCGTGCGCGTCGCCGGGCAGGACGGCCCACGGGAACGAGCCGTCGGCCTGCCCGGCCGCGATGATCCGGGTCAGCGAGGCCACCTGCACCTGCTGGATCCGGTTCCTCTCGCCGGTGAGGCCGCGCGCCCGCGTGACCTCCTCGGCACTGAACGTCTGCACGCGCTGCCGCCGCCGCGGGTCCACGACCAGTCGGAGCGTGCCCTGGATCCACCCGACCAGGGCATCGCGCGGGGTGGCTGCCGCGTCCACCGCGGCCTCGAGCTGTGCGTTCACCCGCTCGCTGTCGCGGCGGAACAGTGCGACCAGAAGGGCGTCCTTCGACTCGAAGTGGCGGTAGAAGGCCCGGGTGGACAGCCCGGCGGCCTCGAGCACGTCGGTGACCGACAGCCCGCTGCCCGAGGAGAGCAGGCGGGAGGCCGCGTCCATGATCCGCGTGCGCTCCGAGGGGTTCGGGGCAGCCACGAGGGCCGAGCCTAGATCGTGGGTGGCGCCGAGGGTCGGACCGCATCCGGCGCATCGCGTTCGCCTCCCCGGGGGCGCGTTCCATGGTCGGCTAATCCTCACCCTCATTTGTTCTAGGGTGCCGGGCGTGAAGCCGCCCTCCGGCCCCTTGACTGGCATCCGTGTCGTGGAGCTCGCCGGCCTCGGCTCCGGTCCGTACGCCTGCATGCTGCTGGCCGAGATGGGTGCCGACGTCATCCGGGTGGACCGTCGGGGCGGCGGGTTGCAGATCATGCCGACCGACAAGGAGATGCTGCACCGCAGCCGGCCGAACGTCGCTGTCGACCTGAAGAGCCCACAGGGGCGGGAGGTGCTGCTCCGGCTGGTCGAGCGCGCCGACGTCCTGATCGAGGGACTGGGGCCGGGAGTGACCGAACGGCTGGGACTGGGTCCCGACGACTGCCTGGCCCGCAATGCGGGGCTGGTCTACGGCCGGATGACCGGCTGGGGTCAGGACGGCCCGCTCGCCCTGACCGCCGGACAAGACATCAACTACCTGGGACTCACCGGCGCGTTGCACGCGAGTGGTGGCCGCCGCGTGGACCCCACGTGCGGTCGCGCACCGAGAAGCTGTCGATCGGGATCCGCTCGCCCCGAAGGACCAGCTCGCCGGTGAGGTGGCCGAGCTGGTCCAGGTGCGGATTGGCCATGGCCGGCGCCTGGCCGGGCGTGAATCGCTGTGGCGGGTGCACGCTGCGGCGCTCGAACTCGATGGAGAAGCCCGCGTCCGCGTCGCCGTAGGAGACGGCGTAGTCCATGAGCGGGGTCAGCATGCGCACCGAGTAGCCGCCGGCGGGAAGGGTGAGGTCCCGGAGGTCGGCGTCGGCCGGCATCGGTACGTCGGGCGCGCTCTTGTAGTAGGCGAGCCGGCCGGGATCGGCGCCGCGGTCGTCCCAGACGAACACGCGCCAGCTCACCGTGCCGCGGTTGGTGGAGTAGCCGGCGTGCAGCCAGGCCCCGATCCGCCGCTCCGGGACGTTCAGCGACCACCAGTTGGTCTCGAACCAATACGGGTCTTCGGAGGTGCGGTGGTAGGTGTCGTCCTCCGGGACGAAGGGTGTGTCCTCGGCGATCGCCGGATCGGTCCTGGCTTCAGTAAACTGAATACCGGTTCCGCACCGCAACGGTTGACGCGGGCGGCCTTCTCCGCTCAAATCGGCATACGAAATCCCTCTGGTGAGAAGGATCGGCGATGGAGCTGCGCTACCTCGGCCGCTCGGGTGTCCGGGTGTCGGCACTGACGCTAGGAGCCATGTCGTTCGGCAGCATGGGCAACGCCGACCGCGACGACTGCACGCGCATCATCCACCGGGCACTGGACGCCGGGATCAACATCATCGACACGGCGGACGTCTACTCGGCCGGCGAGTCCGAGGAGATTGTCGGCGCGGCGCTCAAGGGCCGGCGCGACGACGTCGTCCTCGCCACGAAGAGCTTCAACCCGATGAGCCGGGACCCCAACACCCGGGGTTCCTCGCGGCGCTGGATCGTCCGCGCCTGCGAGGACAGCCTGCGTCGGCTGGGCACCGACTACATCGACCTCTACCAGCTCCACCGGCCGGACGAGAACACCGATCTCGACGAGACGATGGACGCCCTCTCCGACCTCGTGCGGCAGGGCAAGGTGCGCCTCGTGGGCAGCTCGACGTTCCCCGCGGAGCACATCGTCGAGGCGCAGTGGAGCAGCCAGCGGCGAGGTCTGGTCCCGCTGCGCACCGAGCAGCCTCCGTACTCGGTGTTCGTGCGGGGCATCGAGCGCGACGTCCTGCCGACCTGCGTCCGCCACGGCATGGGCGTGCTGGTCTGGAGTCCCCTCAACGCGGGCTGGTTGACCGGCAAGTACCGCGCCGGTGAGGCGCCGCCCGAGGGCTCGCGGTTCGGCCGCATCGACCGCGGCGGCTGGAAGTACGACAGCCCGGGCGCCGACCGCAAGCTCGAGCTCGTGCCGCAGCTCGAGGGGATCGCCCGCGACGCCGGCACCGACCTGATCACGCTGTCCCTGGCCTTCACGCTCGCCCACCCGGCGGTCACGTCGACGATCATCGGGCCGCGCACGATGGAGCAGCTGGAGAGCCAGCTCGCTGCCGGGGACTTCCGGCTGGATGAGGCTGCCCTCGACCGCATCGACGAGCTCGTCCCGCCCGGGGAGACGATCACCCGGACTGACATCAGCTACGAGCCGCAGGCGATCCGCCGCCTCGACCAGCGCCGCCTCGCACCAGGAGCCCACCGATGACCCTGCGGTTCACCGTCGAGCACCCGGTCGGCCAGCACGGCTGCGCGCCGGAGCTGTACCAGCAGGACGGATTGGCGGCATTCGTGCGCGCGGCCGAAGACTCCGGCTTCGACGCGGTCGCGTTCACCGAGCACCCGGCGCCGTCGCTGAAGTGGCTGCAGGCCGGCGGCCACGAGAGCCTCGATCCGCTGACGGCGCTGGCCTTCACGGCGGCCGTCACCAGCCGGATCAAGCTGATGACCTACCTGCTGGTGCTGCCGTACCGGAACCCCCTGATCACCGCGAAGATGATCGCGACGGTGGACCTGCTGTCGCAGGGGCGGCTCATCGTGGGTGCCGGCGGCGGCTACCTGCGGTCGGAGTTCTTCGCCCTCGGCGTCGATTTCGAGGAGCGCGGCGCGCTGTTCGACGAAGCGATCGACGTGATCCGCCAACTGTGGGCAGGGGAGGCCCTGACCGTGGAGGGACGACACTTCACCGCGCGCGGGCAGGTCAGCACGCCCCGCCCCGCCCAACAACCCCATCCGCCGATCTGGATCGGCGGCAACGGGAAGAACGCCCGCCGGCGCGTAGCGCGGGCGGCCGACGGCTGGATGCCGCTGCTCGTGAGCGAGGAACTGGCTGCGACCACGCGCATGCCAGCGCTGGCGACGGTGCCCCAGTTGGCCGCCGCCATCGACGAGCTCCGGGAGATGCTGACCGGGGCCGGCCGAGATCCGGCGTCGGTGGGGATCCAGGTGCAGGGGCGCCAGGGCGACCTGCTCGTGCACCGGGAGAACTCGTGGGAGGAGCACCACGACTTCCTCGGTCAGCTGACCGATGCAGGCGTCACCGACGTCGTGATCCGGACGACGGGTTCCGGCGTCGACGCAGCGGTCGACGCGCTGCAGGAGTACGGCCGCGAAGGCATCGCGGCCCATCGGAAATGACGGACCCGGAGCCGTCACAGCCCTCGCTGGAGTCGCAGCCCTCGCTGGACGACGTCCTCGAGCTCGAGGAGATCGACCGCGACCTCTACCGGTCCCGGCTCGTCTACCCCGACCAGTACGCCCTGTACGGCGGACAGGTCGCCGCCCAGGCGCTGCTCGCCGCC
>DATHAK010000129.1:0-12241 GCA_035296685.1 Blastococcus sp. | reverse complement strand
TTGGTGGGCAGCACATCCGCGTCCCCGACGTCGGCGATCCGCCGGCCCACCATCTCCCGCTCGAGGAACTGCCGGCGGGTCTGGGGGTCGTAGTAGCCACGGCCGTCGGTGACGAACCGGAGCGAGTGCTCCCGAATCGAGCGGGCACCGAACCGGGATCCTGGCATGAACGGCGAGCCTTCGTCGGTTGGAGCGCCGAGAATCGCGATGTCGGCGTCGAGGCTGCTCAGATCCGTGCAGACGGCCGAACCGAGGAACGAAGCGATCCCCCCGAACGGGAAGCTCGCCCGGCCGCCGCCCTCACGCTGCTGCATCCTGCGACCTCCTTGCCGAACACGGACGCTATTGGTGGAAAATGCTGCCGGGGCACGGCCGAGGGCCGGGGGAGACATGAGCGACAAGTTGATGTTGGTGCCGGCCGGCGAGGCTCGCGCCGTCCAGGTGCGGCCCGGCGGGCGGTTCCGCGTGGTCGACGTCGAGGGCGGGCAGGTGGTGGACCTGTTCGCGTTCGTCGCCGGCGACGTCGAGGAGTACGCCAGCGCTGAGCACACCAGGGTCCGGGTGAACCGGCTGTTCCCCCGGGTCGGGGAGGCCTTTGTCACCAACCGCCGCCGCCCGATCCTCTCGTTCGAACAGGACGACTCCCCCGGCGTGCACGACATGCTGTGCGCGGCCTGCGATCCCACCCGGTACCGGCTCCTGGGTGTGGACGGCTGGCATGCGTCCTGTCAGGACAACCTCCAGCGGGTGATGGCCGGGCTCGGCCACGACCGGATCGAGGTGCCCCAGCCGATCAATCTGTTCATGGCGGTAGGGGTGGAGCCGGACGGCTCCTTGACGTGGAGTCCGGCGCCCACCAGGGCCGGGGACGGCGTCGTCCTGCGCGCCGAGCTGGACTGCATCGTCGTGGCGTCCGCGTGCCCCCAGGACCGCAACGAGATCAACCACTACCGGCCAACGTCCATCGGCATCGAGCTCCTCGAGCGGACCAGTGCTAGCTCCCTGAAACCACCATCGCCTTGACGCAGACCTTGTCGCGGCTGGCCTTGAGGGCCTGCTCGGTCTCCTCAACCCCGAACGTGTGGGTCACCAGGTCCTCGAACGGGTAGCTGTCCGAGTGCCGTGACAGGAACGCCAGCGAGGTCCCGAGCTGCGCGTTCGGATAGGCGTAGGAACCGAGGATGTCCACGTCGAGGTTCACGATGTCCTGCGGGTTGAGCGCCATCGTGCCGTTGTCGGTGAAGTGGCCGAACTCGACGACCCGGCCCCCCTTACGGACCAGGCGGAGGGACTCGGCAAAGGCAGCTGGCAGCCCGACCACTTCGACCACCACGTCGGCCCCCAGGCCGCGTGTCAGGGACCGCACGGCGCCGACCCGGTCCTCCACCTCCGGCAGCGTCGTCAGCGAGAGCACCTCGTTGAAGCCGAAGCGCCCGGCCATCTCCAACCGCATCGGGATGCGGTCGATGCCGATGACCGGGCTGGCTCCCATGGCCCGGGCCGCGGCGCCGGTCAGGATCCCGATGGGCCCGAGGCCTTGGATCACCACCGACTTGCCCAGCCCGACCCCTTCCCCAGCCCAGGGCATCCCGGGAGCGAACGCCCGCTCCAGCGCCCGCGTGCCGCAGGCGATCGGGTCGGCCAGCGCCGCCATCTTCAACGACACGTTCGAGGGCAGCTTGAACAGCCAGGTCTGGGGAAACAGATACAGCTGCTCGCTGTAGCCGCCGCGGACATAGGGCGCCTGGTCGGCCCCCAGCGTGATGCCGTAGATGTTCACTGCCTGGCACAGGTTCTCCCGCTGCGGGAGGAACCGGCAGTAGTAGCAGGTCCCGCAGGACAAGGTGGTGCCAACCGCGACCGCGTCCCCGGGATGGAGTTCCTGGCCGTACACGTCACGAGCCGGGAAGTCGGGGCCCCAACCCTCCAGCACACCGGAGAACTCGTGGCCCATCACCAGCGGCATGGGGACGGCCAGGTGCCCGGTGTACATGTGGGGGTCGGTCCCGCAGACGCCGCAATGGGTGGGGCGCAGCACCGCACCGTCGCGCGGCGGCGCCGACTCCGGGAAGCTCGTCATCTCGAGCGTGCCCGGAGCGGTCAGCACCGCCGCGCGGATCATGTCCCGGCCAGCAGCCGGTCGCCTACGACCCCGCGACCGTCGGGGGCGCCGCCCTCTCCGATGCCGGAACCAGCGCCCGGCCGCGCATTCCCACCAGGTAGACGCCCCCGGCGACGACCATGCCGACAAGCCACGACAGGTCGGCGCCGGACAGGAGGTTCTTGGAGACAAAGCCCTGGAGCGGCGTCACCAGGCCGAACTCCAGCAGCCAGCCGGCGACCAGCCCGATGATGAAGGCGCCGATCCCGACCCAGTTCACATCCCCGTAGGCGCTGCGCTCGGGATCGGCGTAGAGCTGGTCCACGTCGATCCGCTGCTTCCGCAGCAGGTAGAAGTCGGCCAGGACCACTCCGGCCCATGGCGACATCCACAGGACCAACCCGACCATCCAGTTGTCGAAGCTCTGGGCGAACGAGGGCGCCCGCAGGAAGTAGAGGGTGACCGCGTAGCCGACGACACCGGCCAGCAGCCCCAACGCGAACCGGGAGGCGCGGATGCCGGCGCTCACCGCGGCCAGGGCCGAGGAGTAGACGTTCAGGATGTTGGTGGCCACCGGCCCGTGCAGCACCATCAGCATGACCAGCACCGCCACCACGCCCCCGAACACCGACGTCACCAGCTTCGAGGGGTCGGTGGACTGGCTGACGCTGGCGATGGTCGCACCAAGGACCGCCAGCCACACCGTGGGGATGAACATCCCGATGTAGCTGTACCAGAACACCGATCTCGAGGAGACTTTCTTGGGCACGAAGCGCGAGTAGTCGGACGCCCACGTCACCCAGGAGATCCCCCAGCCGACGCCAATGGCCGTGACGAGCCCCGTGATGGCCGAGAAGTGCGCGCCCCCGGTCAGCTTGGTCGAAAGGCTCCAGTTGACCACGCCCGGGCGAGACCAGGCCAGGACACTCATGAGCGCCATGATCGCCAGCGTCACCGGGACGGTGTACTTCTCGAAGGTCCGGATGAGGTAGAAGCCGTACACCCCGATCCCGACCTGGATGACCATGATGACGGTCACGACGATGAACTTGACCGCGAAGGTGTCCTTGACCCCGAAGTGGCCGAGGATCGCCACGGCCAGCAGGACCGGGAAGTAGGTGTTGACCCCGATCCAGCCCATCGTCATCAGGAATTGCATCCACGACGACAGGTAGCCGCCGCGCCGGCCGAACGCCGAGCGGGACAGGACCATCTGGTTGACGCCCGTCTTGTGGCCCATCACCGTCATCGCCGCGAAAATTGCACAGCCGATGAGGTTGCCGAGGACGACAATCAGCACCGTCTCCACAAGGCCGAGGCCGAGGACGATCCCGAGGGCGCCCAGGATCCAGTTGATCGGGGCGATGTTCGCCCCGGCCCAGATCCACATCTGCTGCAGACCGGTGGAGTCTTTGTCCTGTTCCGGGATCGGCTCGATGCTGTGGGCATCCAGCCGTACCTCCGAGGTGGTCGCTTCTGCCATGTCCCCTCCGGATAATCCCCGGTCCAGGTCAGCCGGGCTGCTTCCTCAAGCCACGGCAGGCTTCTCCTGCTCGCTGATAGCTAACGGCTTCTCGTTCGACGGGCGCAAGGGGCAGGCTATGAAATCCTCCACCAATGTTTGCCCAAGGTTTTGTCAATTGTTGTGGAGGGGAGTGGGGCTGGCCGCGGGCTCCTGGCAGGGGTCGGCGTTCAGGCGCGCCGCCCAGGCCAGGTCCACCGGGCGCGGTGGGGTGTCGACGGTATCGAGGTCCAATAGGTCGTGGGGGTTGTGGCTGATCATGGTGATGATGTCCTGCTCGCTAACGCCCTTCTCGAACACGGTCTGGGCGAAGACGCGCAGGGCTTCCGATGGCATCGGGTTGTGCCGCTGCCCGGTGTCGGACACCAGCAGGCAGCGGGACGCGCCAACTCGCCCGATCGCCGCGACGATCTTCTCGGGGGCCGCGTACTGCCAGGCCGGCGAGACGGTGCAGTAGCCGAACTCGGGCATGGCGCCGAGGCGGACGACCTCCTCGACGGTGCCGAGGTCGAGGTTTGGGACCTTGAAGAACGGATGGGTGACGACGATCTTCTCGACCCCCACGTCGCGCGCCTCTCTGACCAGCGTGACGATCTCAGCCGGTGACAGATGGCAGGTGCCGAGGATCGCCTGATGCTCGGCGACGAGGGCGAGGACGTCCTTGACCAGGGGCTTGAGCTTGCCGTCGGCGTCGGCGACCCAGATGCCGTCGGCCTGTCGCCGGCCGCCCTGCTGCTGGTCGTAGCCGCCGGTGCCGCCGTGAACCTGCGCGTGGTAGCCGGCGTCGACGGTCGGCATCCATACCTCCTTGCCGCCCAGCCGCAGCGCCGCCTCGACCGCGGCGGGGTTGATGCCGCCGACATAGGAGTTGAGCACCACCCCGCCGAACACGCGGATGCCGGGCACCACCCGCTGGACCAGGTAGGCGCGGGAGACGGTGCTCTCGTGGTGGCACTTGAGCACGAGCGCCCGCATGCCGGCGTCCCGTGCGGCCAGGGCGATGTCGATGTCATCGGCGAGGCGGGGGAACAGGTCGGGGTAGGGGTGGCAGTGTAGGTCGATGGCCTCGTCGAGGCTGATCAGCGGTCCGCCGTACGGGGATGTGGCCATGGTCGGCTCCCGTGGTGAGGGCGCAGGTCGGCGCCATGCGGTTGGACGGTCAGGCACCTCCGACGATCTGCCGATAGGCCTGCGGGTCGGTCGCCCCCTCGGTGCACAGCAGCAGGACGCGGACGTCCGCGGCCAGGTCGAGGGCATCCCGCAGCCTGCCGGCCTCGGGCCCTCCGGTCAGCTCGGCGAGGCCGGCGAGGGACGCGGCGCCGGTCTCGCCGGCGACGATGCCGGCCTCGCCGAGGTCGCGCATGGCCTGGCGGGCGCGCTCATCGCCGACCGCCACCACGGCGTCAAGGCCGGTCCGAAGCGACGGCCATGCCACCAGCGAGGGCGTGCCGCAGTTCAGCCCGGCCATGATCGAGTGGTGGGGGCCGGGGACGGTGACCATCCGGCCGGCGTGGAGTGAGCGCAGCACGCAGGCGGCCGCGAGCGGCTCGACCCCGATCAGGCGGGGCGGCCGCCCGAGGCTCCGGCGGCGCCAGTGCCGCACGGCGGCGGCGGCCAGCCCGCCGACGCCGACCGGGACCATGACCAGGTCCGGGCCCTCCTCGCCGCGCGTCGCGAACTGGTCATCGACCTCCCAGAAGATGGTCCCGTAGCCCTCGACGACCCAGGCCGGGACCTGCTCGTAACCGGGCCAGGCGACATCCTGGATGACCAGGCAGCGCGCCCCGGCGGTGGAGGCGGCGGCGGCGACCGCGGCGTCGTAGTCGCCGTCGACCACCGTGACACGGGCGCCTTCGCCCTCGATGGCGTCGATTCGCGCGGTCGCGGTGCCATGCGGCACATAGACGTCGGCGTCGAAGCCGAGGAGGGCGGCCATGCGGGCGACGGCCCGGCCATGGTTGCCGTCGGTGGCGGCGGCCAGGGTGAGGGGCCGCAGCGGTCTCAGCTTGTCGTGCAGCTCCTCCAGGCTCGACCATGGCTCCGGGTCCTGGCCGAGCCGCTCGGCCACCGCGCGGTAGCTGGCCCAGCTGGCGCCGAGCATCTTGAACGCGGGGAGTCCCAGCCGGGAGGACTCGTCCTTGACCCACACCTGGCCGACGCCGTTGGCCTCGGCCAGCATGGGCGCGTCGTGGAGCGGTGTGACCGCGTAGCCGGGCAGCCGCCGGTGCAGGCCGAGGGGCGTCCGTGGCGGTGGCGCCATCGTGGCCGCTGGGCGCGCGGCCGGATTGAGGAGGATCTCACCTCCGGTGAGTCCGGGCGTGGCGCTCACCGGGCGTCACCAGCGGCGGCGTCGAGGGCGGCGAGCAGGCGTTCGGGGGTGATCGGGAGTTGGGTGACCCGCACGCCGGTGGCTGCCGCCACCGCGTTGGCGATGGTCGCCGCGGGGTTGCCAATGGGCGGCTCGCCGATCCCCCTTGCCCCGAACGGGCCCTTGCCCTCACCGCTCTCGACGACGATCACCCGCACGTCGGGAAGGTCGGCCGCGTTCGGCAGCAGGTAGCTGGCGAGCAGGGTGGAGGCGACCTGGCCGTCGTCCACGACGATCTCCTCGCCAAGGGCGTAGCCAAGCCCCTGATAGGCACCACCCTGGATCTGCCCCTCGACCCGCAGCGGGTTGATCGCCCGCCCGACGTCATGGGCGGCCGCGTACCCGAGCACCCGCACCTGCCCGGTCTCGGTGTCGACCTCGACGTCGGCGGCGTGCGCCCCGAAGGTGTAGTCCGGGAAGCTCGCGCCCTGGCCGGTGGCCGGGTCGAAGGTGCCCGTCCCGGCGTACCAGGTGCCCAGGTGGGCGGTGGGCACGCTGCGCTGCTGGCAGGCGGCCGCCAGCTCGGCCAGGCGGATCCCGCGGCCGGCGCCGGTGTCGCGCTCCCGCACCATCCCGTCCTCGAAGACCAGGTCGTCGGGGACGGCGCCGAGCAGCTCGGCGGCGACCGGCAGCAGGCCGGCGCGCAGCGCCCGCGCTGCCGCCAGCGCCGCGTTGCCGGACATGTACAGCTGGCGGGTGGCGAAGGTCCCGCCGGCCGGCGGGGTGAGCTGGGAGTCGCCGATGTGGACGCCGATCTCCCCCAAGGGGACCCCGAGCACCTCGGAGGCGATCTGGGCGAGCGAGGCGGCCTGGCCCGCACCGAGGTCGGTGATGCCGCTGCGCAGCAGCAGGCTGCCGTCCGCCTCCAGGCTGATCCAGCACGAGGCCCGGTCATGGAACCAGACGGTGCGCCCGTAGGGTTGCATGTTGACCGCGAAGCCGCGGCCGATGCGCCGGCCTGGCCCGCTCGGTCTCGCCGGCTCGCCCAGCGCCGCCAGCGCCCGGCGCAGGCACTGGCCGGCGGCAACCGCGGTGTCGAGGCGTTCGCCGGTCGGGATCGTGTCGCCCTTGTCGAGGAAGTTGCGTTCGCGCACCGCCTGCGGGGTGAGGCCCAGCCGCTCGGCGACCCGGTCCATCTGCTGTTCGTACCCGAAGGTGACCTGCATGGCCCCGAACCCGCGGAAGGCGCTCGTGGGGGCGTTGTTGGTGAACACCGCCCGGGCCCGGTGGTGGACGTTCGGCACGCGGTACGGCCCCGACGCCGTCGCGCAGGCGGCGAACAGCACCCGCGGGCTCAGGTAGGGGTAGGCGCCGGCGTCGCCGACGATGTCGACCTCCTGGGCGACGATGCTGCCGTCGCGCTGCACGCCGGTGCGGTAGCGCAGGATGAACGGGTGGCGCTTGGTGCTGGCCATGATCGACTCCTGGCGCTCCCAGACCATCCTGACCGGCCGGCGGGTCCGCCAGACCAGCAGGGCGAGGTAGGGCTCGACGGTCATGTCCTCCTTGCCGCCGAACCCGCCGCCCATGTAGGTGCTGATCACCCGGAGCTTGCTCTGGGGCAGCCCGAGGATCGTGGCGATGGTGGGGGCGTGCTCGATCACCTGGGTGGAGACGCGCAGGGTGATGACCCCAGAGGTGTCGACCCAGCCGACACCGGCCTCGGGCTCGAGGTAGGCATGCTCCACCCGCTGGGTACGGTACTCGCCCTCGACGACCACGTCGGCCGCCGCCAGCGCGGCCGCCGCGTCCCCGCGGGCGATGATCCAGCTGACCAGGAGGTTGCCCTGGTCGTGCACGAGCGGCGCGCCCGGTTCCAGAGCCCGCTCGGGGTCGAAGACCCCCGGCAGGTCGTCGTACTCGACGTCGATCAGCTCGGCCGCCTGCTCGGCGATCTGCGCGGTGATGGCAGCGATCAGGGCGATCGGCTCACCCTGGTAGCGCACGCGGTCGGCGGCGAGCACCGGCATGGCGACGGCCAGCTCACCCAGCCCGCCGGTGGGCCGCTCGAGCACCTGGTTCCACGGCACGTCGGCGGCCGTCAGCACCGCCACCACACCAGGCAGCGCCCGCGCGGCCGACACCTCCATGCCGGCGATGCGCGCGCACGGCACCTCGGCTCGCACCACCTTGCCGTGGAGCAGACCAGGGAGCTGCCAGTCGGCCGCGTACAGCAGCGACCCCTCGACCTTGTCGACGAAGTCGTGGTGCGACGGGCTCTGCCCGACAACCCGGTAGGCCTCCTGGCGGGCCGGGACCTCGGTCTCAGCCATGGCCGCCGGTCCGTTCCGCGGCCTCGGCGGCGTATTCCTCGACCGCATCCAGGATCTTGCTGTACCCGGTGCAGCGGCACAGGTTGCCGACCAGCTCCCGGCGGATCCGCTCACGGCTCGGTCGCGGGTCGTGCTGCAGCAGCGCCCAGGCGGTGAGCAGCATGCCAGGCGTACAGAACCCGCATTGCGCAGCGCCGTTGCGCAGGAAGCACGCCTGCAGGGGGTGCAGGTCGCCGGCTGGGGCCAGGCCGCGCACGGTCACCAGCGAACAGCCGTCGGCCTGCACCGCCAGCAGCAGGCAGCCGCTGACAGGCTCGCCGTCGACGAGGACCGTGCAGGTCCCGCACACCCCTTCGCCACAGCCGTAGCGGACCTCATAGTGGCCGAGCACGTCCCTGAGCACGTCCAGGAGGCTTTCGTGCGGGAACACCCAGGCCTCCCGGTGCTCGCCGTTGACCGTCAAGGTCACGCGCTGCTTGCTCTGGTCGCTCACGGAGCCCCGCTCCCGTTCCCGGTTGCCCGCGCGGCCGCCTCGGCCAGAGCCCGCCGGACGAGGACCGCGGCCACGCGCTGCCGGTACGCGCCCGAGGCGTGGACGTCGTCGTCGGGGTCGACCATGGCGGCGGCCCGCTCCGCCACCCGCGCCAGCAGCGCTTGCTCCGGCGCCTCACCGAACAGCTCCAGGAGCACCTCCGCCGGGACGAGCCAGGGACGCTCGGCCACCCCGCCGACCGCGGCCGAGGCGGCCGTGACCGCACCCTCGGCGTCCAGCTCGACCAGGGCCGCCACACCCACCACCATCCAGTCGGAGCTGCGGCGGCTCAGCTCCAGGAACGACCAGCCGCTGCGCTGCCCGAGGGTGGGCACCCGCACCTCGGCGACGACCTCGTCAGCCGCGAGCGTGGTGGTGAAATAGGACACCAGCAGGTCCCCGGCCGCGACCTGGCGGGCGCCGTCCGGTCCCTGCACGGTGACCTCCGCGCCCAGCGCGACCGCGACGCAGGGCAGCTCGCCGGCCGGGTCGGCGTGGGCGAGGCTGCCGCCGAGCGTGCCGCGCGTGCGGGTGCGGACGTTGCCCACGTGCGCCGCAGCCTCGGCCAGGATGGGGCAGCGCCGCCGCACCACCTCGGACTCCTCGATGGCGCGGTGCCGGGTGAGCGCGGGGAGCCGCAGGGACCCGCCGTGCTCCTCGATCGGGCCGGCGCCGACCGGGTTGATGTCGATCAGCCACTCGGGTCGAGCCACACGGAGATTCAGCATGGGGACCAGGCTCTGGCCGCCGGCGATGACCTTGGCGTCCTCGCCCCGCTCGTGCAAAACCTGCACGGCCTCCTCGAACGAGGACACACGCTGGTAGCCGAAGGGGGCGGCGACCATCGGCTACCCGCCCTGGCGCGCTGGGGCCGCGTCCAGCAGCGCCAGCACCGCGCCGATAGCCGCCTGGTTGCTGGTCACCACCGGCAGGTCCAGGCGCCGCTCCAGCTCCGGCAGGGCCGACACCGACGGGAGGTTGGTGCAAGACACAAACGCCAGGTCGATGCCGAGCCCATGCAGTGTCTGCTCGGCGAAGTCGCAGATTCGCTCCACCGGGACCCTGGCGATCTCGAAGTTGTCGGCAATCCCCAACCCGGCGATCCCGGCCACCTCGATGCCGTCGGCCTCGACGCTCTGCCTGATCGGCCGGTTGAGCGCGTCCACGTAGGGGGTGACGATGCCGACGCGCCGCGCGCCCGAGGCCGCGATCGCCTGCCTGACCGAGGAGATCACGCTGACGGTCGGCACTCCCGACAGCTCGCTGATGCGCGCGCACAGCTCGGCGTCGTAGGGGTTCCCTCGCAGCGCGCCCGCGCTGGTGCAGCCGAAGACGATCAGGTCGGGCCGGGCGGTGACGAGGTCGCGGGCGGCCGGGAGCACATGCTCGTCGAGCATGCGGCTCTCACCCTCGGGGGTGGTGTCCTCCAGGTACATCCGGCCTGTGTGGAGGGTGGTGTCGGGCGGCAGCGCACGCCACAGGTCTGGCTCCATCACGGTGTTGGAGGACGGGACGAGCAGCCCCACCCTCCACCTGGTCTCGACGACGTCCATGCTCGGCTCCTCAATCCCAAACCGCTGCGCCGGCTTCCAGTTCCCGCAAGATCTCCAGATCCGATATCGCCGGTGGCTCCAGCTGGTACACCTCCGGATGGGCGAGCAGCTCGAACCCGGTCTGGGCCCGCACGTCCTGCACGGTGACGCCGGGCTGCAGGGCGCACAGCCGCATCCGCCTGCTGTCCGGGTCGAAGTCCAGCAGGGCCAGGTCGGTGACGACCGTGCTCGGCCCTCGGGAGACCAGCCCGGCCTTCTGGCGGGCATCACCACCATCGAGGTGGCCGGGACTGGTCACGAAGTCGACCCGCTCGACGAAGCGGCGCGGCTCGTGGGCGGTGACCACCAGGACCTCGTTGCAGAGCGAGGCGATGTCGTTGGCCCCGCCGGTGCCGGGCAGACGGACCCGTGGCCGCTCGACCGAGCCGATGAAGCTGGTATTGATGTTGCCGTGCATGTCGATCTGGGCGGCCCCGAGGAAGCCGTAGTCGAGGAAGCCCCGCTGGGCCAGCAGGAAGACGTCGGTGATGGCGGTGAGCATGCTGGCGTGCCGCGCGGCCCGCATCTCGTTGGTGGAGATCGGCAGCTTTCCCGCGAGCATGCGCGGGCCGATGATGCCGCCCTCGAGCACGATGGTGAGGTCGGGCGCGTGCTGCTGCTTGGCCAGCACCGAGGCCAGCAGCGGCACGCCGACGCCGGCGAACACCACCCGGTGGTCTGCCAGCAGGCGGCTGGCCGAGACCGTCATCAACTCCTGCGGCGTCCAGCTCACCGCCCCATCAACTCCGCGGCCCGTGCCTGCTGGCCCTCCAGCCGGGACCTGCCGAAGCTGGCCAGGAATGCGGCGAAGTCGGGTTGGCGATGGACGTTGCGGTCCAGGTAGGCGGAGACGGCGGCCAGGCCGTCGCGCCTGACTGCCGCGACGTAGTCGTCGAAGTGCGCGAAGTCGGCTTCGTAGCGGCCGTAGCACTCGTGCGGGAAGGCCCCCATCGGCGCCTCGACCACCGCGTCCACCTGGAAGTGCGGGATTACGGTGGCGTCGGCACACTTGGTGATGCGCTCGGCGTCGACCACCTCCTCGGTGCTCACGATCACCGTGCGGGCCGCCGCCACCATGTCAGCGTCCATGTGCGTGTAGCCGTCGATCTGGGCGTTGCCGAACCGGTCGGCGCGATGCACGTGGACCAGCGCGACGTCCGGGTTGAGCGCCGGGACCAGCAACACCGTCTCGCCGGTGAACGGGCAGGTCATCTCATGGGTGTCGACGAGCCCGGTCAGGTCGGAGCCGAGCATCGTGAAGGTGGGCAGGAACGGCACGCCCATCGCGCCGGCCTTGTAGCGCAACCCGAGCGCCAGGTGGCTCCACTCCTCATAGGTCGCCCGGCCTCCCTCCACCAGCTCGCGGACGACCCGTGAGATGCCCCACGGCAGGCCGATGCCGACCCAGCTCGTCACGATGCCGTCAGCCAGCCCGCCGACCAGGAACAGCTCTGCCTCGTAGCAGCTGAGTGGGCGCGAGATGGTGAGGCCGGCACGGCCCTGGCGCAGCAGCTCGAACAACAGCAGCATGGGCGTGCGGGAGTACAGCGTGCCGCCGACCGCGACGTGGTCACCGTCGCGGACCAACCGCATGGCGGCCTCGGCGAGCAGCAGCTTGTCGGCGGGCGGGCTCGGCTTGCGCGCCAGCTCCTCGCGGAGCCGCCTGGCAGGAGAGACCGCCATCACGTCCGCTCTTGCGTCAGCCGGCTCGGCTGGAGCGCCGGCAGGACCTCGGCGGCGATCCGCTCGACCTGGTCCAGCGCGTAGTCGCAGGGCACCAGCACGATGTGGCGCTCGCCGGCCGCCACGTGCTCGGCCAGCTGTTCGGCGCACTGCTCGGGCGTGCCGCGGAT
>DATHAK010000128.1:0-40570 GCA_035296685.1 Blastococcus sp. | reverse complement strand
CCCACCGACTCGAAGTCGCCGGACGCAAGCTCGTCGGCTGACCGACCGCCCCCACCGAGCCACACCACAGACACAGACCCGCAGGGAAGAGGACGAGCCATGGCCGAGCTGACGATCTCCGCAGACGAGATCCGCAGTGCCATCCAGAACTACGTCACCGAGTACAGCCCCGACGTCTCCCGCGAGGAGGTGGGCACCGTCACCGAGGCCGGTGACGGCATCGCCCGCGTCGAGGGCCTGCCCTCGGTCATGACCAACGAGCTGCTCGAGTTCGAGAGCGGCGTCCGCGGTCTGGCGCTGAACCTCGACGTCCGCGAGGTCGGCGTCGTCGTCCTCGGTGACTTCTCCGGCATCGAGGAGGGCCAGCAGGTCCGCCGGACCGGCGAGGTGCTCTCGGTACCCGTCGGTGACGGCTACCTGGGCCGCGTCGTCGACCCGCTCGGCAACCCGATCGACGGTGGCGGCGCCATCGAGACCACGGCCCGCCGGGCCCTGGAGCTGCAGGCGCCCACCGTGGTCCAGCGCCAGTCGGTCAAGGAGCCGCTCCAGACCGGCATCAAGGCGATCGACGCCATGACGCCGATCGGCCGCGGTCAGCGCCAGCTGGTCATCGGCGACCGCCAGACCGGCAAGACGGCGATCGTCACCGACACGATCATCAACCAGAAGGAAGCCTGGGCGACCGGCGACCCGAAGCAGCAGGTGCGCTGCATCTACGTCGCCGTCGGCCAGAAGGGCTCGACGATCGCCGCGATCCGCACGGCCCTCGAGGAGGCCGGCGCGATGGAGTACACGACCATCGTGGCCGCCCCCGCCTCGGAGGCCGCGGGGTTCAAGTACATCGCCCCCTACACCGGCTCGGCGATCGGCCAGCACTGGATGTACGAGGGCAAGCACGTCCTGATCGTCTTCGACGACCTGTCCAAGCAGGCCGAGGCCTACCGCGCGGTCTCCCTGCTGCTCCGCCGCCCGCCGGGCCGCGAGGCCTACCCGGGCGACGTCTTCTACCTGCACTCCCGCCTGCTGGAGCGCTGCGCGAAGCTGTCGGAGGACCTCGGCTCGGGATCGATGACCGGCCTGCCCCTCATCGAGACCAAGGGCAACGACGTGTCGGCCTACATCCCGACCAATGTCATCTCGATCACCGACGGGCAGATCTTCCTCGAGACCGGTCTGTTCAACTCCGGTGTCCGCCCCGCGATCAACGTCGGCATCTCGGTGTCCCGCGTCGGCGGCTCGGCGCAGATCAAGGCCATGAAGTCGGTCGCCGGGCGCCTGCGCCTGGACCTCGCCCAGTACCGCGAGCTCGAGGCGTTCGCCTCCTTCTCGTCGGACCTGGACGCCTCCAGCCGGGCCACCCTGGACCGCGGCCAGCGCCTGGTCGAGCTGCTCAAGCAGGGCCAGTACCAGCCCTACCCCGTCGAGCGTGAGGTCGTCTCGCTGTGGCTGGGCACGACCGGCAAACTGGACGTGGTCCCGGTGAGCGACGTCCGCCGCTTCGAGTCGGAGTTCCTCGACCACCTCGCCCGCAACCACGAGGGCGTCTTCGACGAGATCCGCCAGTCGAAGGCCCTCGGCGACGACGCGGTGCAGACCCTGGAGAAGGCCGTCGAAGGGTTCTACGGCCAGTTCACCACCGGTGAGGGCGAGTCGCTCAAGGTCAACGAGCCGGAGGCCGAGGCCATGGACGCCTCGGAGCGCGGCCAGGAGCGCGTCCAGGTCAAGCGGGGTCACTGACCCATGGCCGCGTCCCTCCGCGCGCTGCGGCGCCGCATCCGCTCCACCCAGTCGACGAAGAAGATCTTCTCGGCGCAGGAGCTGATCGCCGGTGCCCGCATCGTGCGCGCCCAGGCCCGGGTGGAGGCGTCCAAGCCCTACGCCCGGGAGATCACCCGCGTGCTGTCGGCGCTGGCCTCGTCGGCCTCGCTCGACCACGCGCTGCTCACCGAGCGACAGAACCCGAACCGGGCGGCGGTCCTCGTGATCACCTCCGACCGCGGGTTCGCCGGGTCCTACAACGTCAACGTGCTCCGGCGCACCGAGGAGCTGCTCTCCCTGCTGCGGCAGGAGGGCAAGGAGCCGGTCCTCTACGTCGTCGGCCGCAAGGGGGAGACCTACTACTCCTTCCGCGACCGGGAGATGGCGCAGACATTCACCGGGTTCTCGGAGCAGCCGAACTACACCGACGCCCAGGAGGTCGGCTCCGCGCTCATCGACGTCTTCACCGCGGGTGAGGACGACGACGAGACGGGAGCGGGCGCCGACGGCGTCCTCGGCGTGGACGAGCTGCACATCGTCTACACCGAGTTCCGTTCCCTCCTCTCGCAGGTGCCCGTCGCCAAGCGCATGGCGCCGCTGGAGGTCGAGGAGGTGGAGGAGTTCGACTACGAGCGCGAGGACCGCGAGCGGGGTGCGGCGAGCAACGACACCGGTGTGCCGACCTCGTACGAGTTCGAGCCGTCGGCCGAGGGGCTGCTGGACGCCCTCCTGCCGAAGTACATCACCACCCGGATCTACGCGGCGATGCTCGAGGCGGCCGCCTCGGAGTCCGCGTCCCGGCGCCGGGCGATGAAGTCGGCGTCCGACAACGCCGAGGAGCTGGCCAAGAACCTCTCCCGGCAGGCCAACCAGGCCCGCCAGGCGGAGATCACGCAGGAGATCAGCGAGATCGTCGGCGGGGCCGACGCGCTGGTCAAGGCCGGCGCCGGCGACTGACATGCACGACCAGAGAACGCGAGACCACCGCAGCCCAAGGGCAGGAGAGCACTACAGATGACCGTCACCGAGGACCGTCCGACCACCCAGCAGACCGCCGGCACCGGCCGGGTCGTGCGGGTCACCGGGCCGGTCGTCGACGTCGAGTTCCCGCGCGACGCGATGCCCGACCTGTTCAACGCCCTGAAGGTCGACGTCGCGCTGGCCGACCTGAGCAAGACGCTGACCCTCGAGGTCGCGCAGCACCTGGGCGAGAACGTCGTCCGCACCATCTCGATGGCGCCGACCGACGGTCTCGTCCGGGGCTCCGAGGTGGCCGACACCGGCAGCGCGATCAGCGTGCCGGTGGGCGACGTGACCAAGGGCCACGTGTGGAACGCCCTGGGCGAGTGCCTCGACACCCCCGGCTACGGCCTGGACGCGCCGCGCTGGACGATCCACCGGCACGCGCCGCGGTTCGACCAGCTCGAGGGCCGCACCGAGATGCTGGAGACCGGCATCAAGGTCATCGACCTGCTCACGCCCTACGTGGCCGGCGGGAAGATCGGCCTGTTCGGCGGGGCCGGCGTCGGCAAGACCGTGCTGATCCAGGAGATGATCCGCCGGGTCGCCCAGGAGTTCGGTGGCGTGTCGGTGTTCGCCGGCGTCGGCGAGCGCACCCGCGAGGGCAACGACCTCATCACGGAGATGACCGAGTCCGGCGTCATCGAGGCCACCTCGCTGGTCTTCGGGCAGATGGACGAGCCCCCGGGCACCCGCCTGCGGGTGGCGCTCTCGGCCCTGACCATGGCCGAGTACTTCCGTGACGAGCAGAACCAGGACGTGCTGCTCTTCATCGACAACATCTTCCGGTTCACGCAGGCCGGCTCCGAGGTCTCCACGCTGCTCGGCCGCATGCCGTCGGCCGTGGGTTACCAGCCGACGCTGGCCGACGAGATGGGCGAGCTGCAGGAGCGGATCACCTCGACCCGAGGCCGCTCGATCACCTCGCTGCAGGCGATCTACGTGCCCGCCGACGACATCACCGACCCGGCGCCGCACACCACGTTCGCCCACCTCGACGCGACGACGGTGCTCTCCCGGCCGATCTCGGAGAAGGGCATCTACCCCGCGGTGGACCCGCTGGACTCCACCAGCCGCATCCTCGACCCGCAGTACGTGGGCAACGAGCACTACGACATCGCCCAGCGGGTGAAGCAGATCCTCCAGCGCTACCAGGAGCTGCAGGACATCATCGCCATCCTCGGCATCGACGAGCTCTCCGAGGAGGACAAGGTCACGGTCAACCGGGCCCGGCGCATCGAGCGCTTCCTCTCGCAGAACATGTTCGTCGCCGAGGCCTTCACCGGGCAGCCCGGCTCGTTCGTGCCGCTGTCGGAGACCCTGGAGGCGTTCAAGGCCATCGCCGACGGCAACTACGACAACGTGCCCGAGCAGGCGTTCTTCATGTGCGGTGGACTCGAGGACCTCGAGAAGAACGCGGACAAGCTCAAGCGCTGAGTCCTCCGCACCAGCAGTACTCGCAGGCGGCCGGGTCCCCACGGGGGCCCGGCCGTCGGCCGTCGCCCACGTGTCACGGCAGGGAGGGGCTGGAGGTCACCCGTGTGGGTGGATCCCGGTTAGGGTGATGCGGCCGGCCCCCCGGGTGCCGACCATCTGAGAGATCCGCCCGAGTCACGGGCGCCGTGTCGAGGAAGCACCGTGGACCTGAACGCCGGAGAGTCGCCCAGCGACGAGTCCTGGACCTGGCCGCCCTACGCCCCGGTCGATCCGCCGGAGGCCCCGCTCTTCGGCATCGACGAGTGGGCCCCGGCCTCCAGCGTGCGCCGTCCGTGGGTGCGGCTCGGCCGCTGGACGCTGCTGTACCGCCGCTCCGGCTGAGGCCCCCTCCCGGGCCCTCCCCGAGCCTGCGAGGGGTGGGTAGGAAACGGTCCTTATAGAGTGGGCCCGGCGAGTCCGTGGATCCCGAGGAGTGTCGTGGCGACCCTGCAGGTCGAGTTGGTGGCCGTCGAGCGGAAGATCTGGTCCGGCGAGGCGACCATGGTCATCGCCCGCACGACGGAGGGCGAGCTGGGCGTGCTGCCCGGCCACGCGCCGCTGCTGGGTCAGCTGGCCGAGGGCGGCGTCGTCACGATCCGCACCGACTCCGGCGAGGACGTCGTCGTCGCCGCGCACGGCGGCTTCCTGTCGGTGACCGAGCGCGGGGTGTCCATCCTCGCCGAGACGGCGGAGGTCTCCGCGGAGATCGACGTCGAGCGGGCCCGCGAGGCCCTGCGCCGTGCCGAGGACGCCGGGGACGACCCCGAGGCGATCGACGCGGCGCGGCGGGCTCAGTCCCGGCTGCGGGCCGCCGGCGAGAGCGTCTGAGCTCCGCGATCCCCTCCCGCGAGCCCAGCTGACGGCAGGCGCGTCCCCGGTGGCCACGGTCCTGCTGCTCCTGCTCGGCGCCGCGCTGGTCGCCGTGGCCGTGGCCTTCCTGCTGCGCCGCCGGTTCCTGCTGTCCGGCCTCGGTGCGGTCACCATGTGGCTGCGGCCGGTCCGCTCGCCGCGCTGGTCGGTGGGGGTCGCCTGGTACGGCGGTGACCAGCTGCTCTGGTACCGCGGCCTCTCGCTGTCGGTTCGTCCGCAGGAGCGGTTCTGCCGGGCCGAGCTCCGCGTGGAGTCGCGCCGCGACCCGGTCCGGGACGACCTCGCGCTGCCCTCGGACGTCGTGGTGCTGTCCATCGCCACCGCGGAGGGCGGGCGCGAGCTCGCCATGGACGCCTCGACGGTGACCGGCTTCCTCTCCTGGGTGGAGTCCGCCCCACCCGGGGGCTAACCCTCCGCGGGCTCCCCGGCGCCGGTCCGCCCCATCGCTCGGCGCTGGGCGTGGGCGCCGCTGTGCGCGCCCGGCTCCCACAAGATGTCGCCCCCCGGATTGGCGACCCGGGACAGGATGAACAGCAGGTCTGACAGCCGGTTGAGGTAGCGGGCGGTCTCGGCGTTGGTGCGCTCCGCGTCGGCCTCCACCAGGGCCCAGACGCTGCGCTCGGCCCGCCGGGTGACGACGCGGGCCTGGTGCAGCAGCGCCGCGGCCGCCGTGCCGCCCGGCAGGATGAAGCTGGTCAGCTTCGGCAGCCGCTCGTTGTACTCGTCGCAGGCCGCCTCCAGCCGCTCGGTGTAGGCGGTCGTGATCCGCAGCGGCGGGAACTCCGGGCTCTCCGTCACGGGTGTGCAGAGGTCCGCCCCGACGTCGAAGAGATCGTTCTGCACGCTGCGCAGCAGCTCGGCGAGGGCGGCGTCGGGCGAGCCGAGGGCCAGGGCGACCCCGATGACGCTGTTGGCCTCGTCCACGTCGGCGTAGGCCACCAGCCGGGGGTCGGTCTTGGCCACCCGGCTCATGTCGCCGAGGTGCGTCTGCCCGGCGTCGCCGGTCTTCGTGTAGATGCGGGTGAGCCGGACCATGACCGCGAGCCTAGAAGAAGGACCCCGCTGCCCGTGGCCCCGTCCCGAGGCTCGTCCCGAGCGTGCGAGCGATGAGGAGGACGGGGTCCTTCCCCTCGCGGCGGGTCCCTGCAGCAGGGCCATAGGGTGACCCGGTGGAGTGCTTCGAGGTGACCGGCGGTGCGGTCCTGTCCGGCCGCGTCCGTGTCACGGGTGCGAAGAACAGCGCGCTGAAGCTGATGGCCGCCGCGCTGCTCGCGCCCGGCCGGACGACCGTCGACGAGGTCCCCGACATCCTCGACGTCTCGATCATGAGCGAGGTCCTCCGGCGGCTCGGGTGCGACGTCGCCTACGAGCGCACGGCCGGCAGCGGCGGTGGCGGCCGGGTGACCATCGACGTCCCGGACAAGCCCTCCACCGAGACCGACTACGACCTGGTCCGGCGGATGCGCGCCTCCATCAGCGTGCTGGGGCCCCTGGTCGCCCGATGCGGCTCCGCGCGGGTGGCGCTGCCCGGCGGCGACGCGATCGGCTCCCGCGGGCTGGACATGCACATCTCGGGTCTGGAGCGGCTGGGCGCCACGATCATCAGCGAGCACGGCTTCCTCGTGGCCACCGCGCCCCGGCTGCGCGGCACGTCGATCTGGCTGGACTTCCCCTCGGTCGGTGCGACCGAGAACCTCGTCATGGCCGCCGTCCTGGCCGAGGGGACGACGGTCATCGACAACGCCGCCCGCGAGCCGGAGATCGTCGACCTCTGCACGATGCTCGGGGCGATGGGCGCCCGGATCGACGGCGCCGGCACGTCCACGATCACCGTCGAGGGCGTCGAAGTGCTGCAGCCGGTGGGGTACACCACCGTCCCCGACCGCATCGTCGCCGGCACCTGGGCCATCGGCGCGGTCATGACGCGGGGGGACGTCGTCATCGAGCGGGCCGTCCCCGAGCACCTCACCGTGGCCCTGGACAAGCTGGCCGACGCCGGCGCGACCGTGGAGGCGCTCCCGGACGGCGTCCGCGTCGTCATGGACGGCCGCCCGCGGTGCGTCGACGTGGTGACCCTGCCCTTCCCCGGCTTCCCGACCGACCTGCAGCCGATGGCGGTGGCGCTGGCGGCGGTGTCGACGGGCACGGCCCTCATCACGGAGAACGTGTTCGAGGGCCGGTTCATGTTCGTCAACGAGCTCGTCCGGCTCGGCGCCGACGTCCGCACCGACGGCCACCACGCCGTCGTCCGCGGGCGTGAGCGGCTCTCCAGCGCACCGGTCGTCGCGACCGACATCCGGGCGGGGGCCGGCCTGGTCCTCGCCGGTCTGTTGTCCGACGGCGTCACGGAGGTGCAGGACGTCCACCACGTCGACCGCGGCTACCCCGA
Source organism: Blastococcus sp. (assembly GCA_035296685.1). Classification (GTDB taxonomy): domain Bacteria; phylum Actinomycetota; class Actinomycetes; order Mycobacteriales; family Geodermatophilaceae; genus Blastococcus_B. The sequence continues at coordinate 33,057 of DATHAK010000128.1, read as the reverse complement.
CTTCGTCGAGCAGCTGCGCGGCCTCGGGGCCCAGGTCGAGCGGACCCGGCGCCCGTCATAGGCCTTCGTGCAGGGGCCCGGGCCGAGCGGAGCGAGGTCCGGGGGGCACGGGGGTCCTTCAATCAGCCCGGGAACGAGGACGCCAGCGCCCGCGCCCGGTCGGCGTCCTCGGGGAACACCAGCACGTCGGCGCGGTGCGCCGCGGGACAGCGGATCGTGGACCGGATCCCGGCGTCGGACAGCACCGCCCGCAGCGCGAGGGCCGACTCCCGGCGCGACAGCGTGGCGACCAGCGTGAGCAGGCCGTCATCCCCCGGAGGGGCCGGGCGGCGGCGGTCCCTGCCGTAGCCGGTGCCGAAGGCCCAGCGCATGAACAACGCCAGCAGGGCCAGGACGACGAAGGCGATCCCCGGCCCCACCAGGAAGTGCAGGTCGCTCCCCGCTCCTATCGGCATTCGCTGTCCTCCCGCCCGACCCTGGACGAACACGTTCGAGTGTGCCACCGGCCACGGTTCGGGGACGGGGATGCTACTGGCGGGTAACCGCCCTAGACTCCGCTGGCATGCCGTTCCCTTCGCAGCCGAAGGAGCACGACCGGCCCTGGGTCATGCGCACCTATGCCGGGCACTCCTCGCCCGCCGAGTCCAATGCCCTGTACCGGCGCAACCTGTCGAAGGGCCAGACCGGCCTGTCGGTGGCCTTCGACCTGCCGACGCAGACCGGCTACGACCCCGACGACGAGCTCGCCGTCGGTGAGGTCGGCAAGGTCGGCGTCCCGGTCACCCACATCGGCGACATGCGCGCCCTCTTCGACGGCATCCCGCTCGACGAGATGAACACGTCGATGACGATCAACGCCACCGCGATGTGGCTGCTCGCGCTCTACCAGGCGGTCGCCGAGGAGCACGGGCACGACGTCAGCAAGCTCGCGGGGACGACGCAGAACGACATCATCAAGGAGTACCTGTCGCGGGGGACCTACGTCTTCCCGCCGGCACCGTCGATGCGGCTGATCACCGACATGGTCGCCTACACGGTCACGGCCATGCCGAAGTGGAATCCGACCAACATCTGCAGCTACCACCTGCAGGAGGCGGGGGCGACGCCGGAGCAGGAGATCGCCTACGCCATCAGCACCGCCATCGCCGTCCTGGACTCGGTCCGCGACTCCGGCCAGGTGCCGCAGGAGAAGTTCGGCGAGGTGGTCGCGCGCATCTCCTTCTTCGTCAACGCGGGCGTCCGCTTCGTCGAGGAGATGTGCAAGATGCGCGCCTTCACCCAGCTCTGGGACGAGCTGACGAAGGAGCGCTACGGCGTCGAGGACCCCAAGCACCGCCGCTTCCGCTACGGCGTGCAGGTCAACTCGCTCGGCCTGACCGAGGCACAGCCGGAGAACAACGTCCAGCGCATCGTGCTGGAGATGCTCGCGGTCACCCTCTCCCGCGACGCCCGTGCGCGTGCGGTGCAGCTGCCGGCGTGGAACGAGGCGCTCGGCCTGCCCCGGCCCTGGGACCAGCAGTGGTCCCTGCGGCTGCAGCAGGTGCTCGCCTACGAGACCGACCTGCTCGAGTACGAGGACCTGTTCACCGGGTCGGTCGTCGTCGAGCAGAAGGTTGCGGAGATCCTCGAGGGCGCGCGCGCCGAGATCGCCCGGGTGCAGGAGATGGGCGGCGCCGTCGCCGCCGTCGAGTCCGGGTACATGAAGGGCCAGCTCGTCGCCTCGCTGGCCGAGCGGCGGCGGCGGATGGAGAGCGGCGAGGACGTCGTCGTCGGCGTCAACAAGTTCGAGAGCACCGAGCCCAACCCGCTCACCGCCGACCTCGACACCGCGATCATGGTGGTCGACCCCGCCGTGGAGAACGCCGCCCAGGAGGCGGTGCGCAGGTGGCGGGACGAGCGCGACCCGGAGCCGGTGCGCAAGGCGCTGGAGCGGCTGCGCGCGGCCGCCGGCACCGACGAGAACCTGATGGAGGCCTCCCTCGAGTGCGCCCGCGCCGGCGTGACGACGGGGGAGTGGGCCGGCGTCCTGCGCGAGGTGTTCGGCGAGTACCGGGCGCCCACCGGGGTCTCCGCCGCGACCGGCGGCGGCGAGGCGGACGAGACCCTCACCGACGTCCGGCAGCGGGTCCGCGCCACCGGCGAGGAGCTGGGCGGGCGGCTGCGGTTCCTGGTCGGCAAGCCGGGCCTCGACGGGCACTCCAACGGCGCCGAGCAGATCGCGGTCCGCGCCCGGGACGCCGGTTTCGAGGTCGTCTACCAGGGAATCCGGCTCACGCCGGCGCAGATCGTGTCGGCCGCGGTCGAGGAGGACGTGCACGTGGTCGGCCTCTCGGTGCTGTCCGGCTCCCACCTGCAGGTGGTGCCCTCGGTCCTCGAGGGGCTGCGGGCGGCCGGCCTGGACGACGTCCCGGTGGTGGTCGGCGGGATCGTCCCCGACAGCGACGCCCGGCGGCTGCGCGAACTGGGCGTGGCCCGCGTCTTCACGCCGAAGGACTTCGGGATGACCGACATCATGGGGCAGATCGTCGACGTGATCCGCGAGGCCAACGGCCTCGAGGAGAAGGTGCCGGAACCGGCATGAGCGGGGACGGCGCACCGAGGGTCGAGCGGGACGGGGACGTCGTCCGCATCACCATGACGCGGCCTGCGAAGCGGAACGCGCTGTCGCGCGAGCACCTGACGCAGCTGCTGGCCGCCGTCACCGAGGTGGGGCACAGCGACGCCACGGGCATCGTGCTCGCGGCCGAGGGGCCGGTGTTCAGCGCCGGCCACGACTTCGCCGACGTGTCCGGGAAGCCGCTGCCCGAGGTGCGCAGCCTGCTGGCGCTGTGCACCGAGCTGATGCAGACCATCCAGGACGTGCCGCAGGTGGTGCTCGCGCGCGTGCACGCGCTGGCCACCGCCGCCGGCTGCCAGCTGGTGGCCTCCTGCGACCTCGCGGTCGCGGCGGAGTCGGCCGGCTTCGCCGCCCCGGGTGGCAAGGGCGGCTGGTTCTGCCACACCCCGATGGTGGCCATCGCCCGCAACGTCGGCCGGAAGCGGGCCATGGAGCTGGCCCTCACGGGCGACGTGATCGACGCGCGGACCGCCCTGGACTGGGGTCTGGTGAACCGGGTGGTCCCGGACGACCAGCTGGACGAGGCGGTCGACGACCTGATGGTCCGGGCGACCCGCGGCTCCCGGGCCAGCAAGGCCTGGGGCAAGCAGACGATGTACGCGCAGCTCGACCGCCCGGAGCGGGACGCCTACACGACCGCGATCGAGGTGATGGCCGCGGCCAGCCAGCTGCCGGGAGCGCGCGAGGGCATGGCGTCGTTCCTGGAGAAGCGCAAGCCGGTCTGGCCGGACTAGAGGTTCCGACCGCCGGCGTGAGGCTGGCCACACCCGGGATTGCGGGCGCCGACCGTCCGCATTGATCCCTTTCGTGCAGAACCTGTGGGGCCTCACGCGTCGGCGTGCCCTCGACTTCGGACGGATGACGACCGCCGGCTGTTGACGCCGGTCAGCCCTCGTCGTCCCCGTCCGACCCCCCGAAAGGCCCTTCCTCTCGTGCTCGCTCGTCTCCGCCGCGTCCCGTTCGCGGCGCAGGTCCTCCTCGCCCTCGTCCTCGGTGTCGCCCTCGGGCTCATCGCCCGTGAGATCGGCCCGGTCGCCGACGGCACCCCGAACTGGCTGACCAGCACCCTGGCCACGATCGGCGGCACCTTCGTCACCCTGCTCAAGGTCCTGGTGCCGCCGCTGATCGTCACCGCCGTGATCGTCAGCATCGCCAACCTCAAGCAGGTCTCCAACGCCGCGCGGCTCGCCGGGCAGACCCTCCTCTGGTTCGCGATCACCGCGCTGATCGCCGTCTCGATCGGCATCGGCCTCGGCCTGCTCACCGAGCCGGGCCGCAACAGCTCCGTCGACGCCTCGGCGCAGACCGACCCCGGCACCACGGGCTCGTGGTGGGACTTCCTCAACGGGCTCGTGCCCGGCAACATTTTCGGCCTGCAGGCCGCTCCGCACGACGACGGAGCGGTCGGCCTGTCGTTCAACGTCCTGCAGTTGATCGTGATCGCCGTCGCCATCGGCATCGCGGCGCTCAAGGTCGGCGAGCCGGCCGAGCCGTTCCTCGGCTTCGTCCGGTCCGCGCTCGCGATCGTCCAGAAGGTGCTGTGGTGGGTCATCCTCCTGGCGCCGCTCGGCACGCTCGGCCTGATCGGCAACGCGGTCGCCAGCTACGGCTGGGAGTCCCTCGGCTCGCTGGGCGTCTTCGCGGGTGCCGTCTACGCCGGCCTCGCGCTGGTGCTGTTCGTCGTCTACCCGGTGCTGCTCAAGGCGCACGGCCTCTCGCCGCTGCGGTGGTTCGCCGGTGCCTGGCCGGCCATCCAGCTCGCCTTCGTGTCCCGGTCGTCGATCGGCACGCTGCCGGTGACCGAGCGGGTCACCGAGCAGAACCTGGGCGTCCCGCGGTCCTACGCCTCGTTCGCCGTCCCGCTCGGGGCGACGACCAAGATGGACGGCTGCGCCGCGATCTACCCGGCGCTGGCCGCAATCTTCGTGGCCCAGTTCTTCGGGGTGGACCTCTCGATCACCGACTACCTGCTCATCGCGCTGGTCTCGGTGATCGGCTCGGCGGCGACTGCCGGCGTGACCGGCGCGGTGGTCATGCTGACGCTGACGCTGTCGACCCTGGGCCTGCCGCTGGCCGGTGTGGGCCTGCTGCTGGCGATCGACCCGATCCTCGACATGGGCCGCACCGCGGTGAACGTGGCCGGTCAGTCGCTGGTGCCGACGATCGTGGCCAAGCGCGAGGGCATCCTCGACTTCGAGCGCTTCCGGTCCGGTCGGCCCGCCCAGCCGCTGGCCGCCGTCGAGGAGACCGGCGGCGTGGACGCCGACCTGCGCGAACCCGTCTCGGTCTGATCCCCTCCTCCGCACGCGTACCGGCCCGGTCCTCCGTCCGGAGGGCCGGGCCGGTCCGCGTCCGGGATCAGTCGATCAGGTCCGCGCAGCCGGTCTCGTCCGGCAGCAGCGGGCGGAAGACCACCGACCAGCGGGTGCCGTCGGGGGCGACCCACGGGGTGGCGGCGTTCGCCGACTCCGCCGCCGCCAGCAGGGCGCGCGTCTGCTCGGCGTCCGCCGTCACGCAGCCGACGCCAGGGCCCGCCGGCTCTCCGGGGAGCGCCGGGCCGGGCCACCGCAGCTCCGCCTGGGTCAGCCCGTCGTCCGGGTCGACCCAGGGGGAGACCACGGCCGCGATCGACGACGGCACGTAGGGCACCGGCTGCGGGTCGGCGAGCGTTGCGTCGGTCAGCGTGCCGAGGAAGTCGCTGAGCCGCTCCCGGGCGGCCGCCTGGTCGGGTGTCACCCCACCGACGTCGCCCTGCGGGGTCTCCCAGAGGGCGTACACCTCGCGCACCGTCGTGCCGTCGGCTGTGACGAGGGTGAAGCGGGTGTTCGGGGCGTCGGCGACCGGTGGGGAGCCGAGGTCGCCGGTCTCGGTCACGCCCGCGGCCACCGCCCGGTCGGCCAGGTCCCGCACCTGCGCGGGATCGAGCTGCTGCACCTGCACGTTGGGCAGCGCCGGGCCGGGGTAGATCGCCGCGACCGGACCCTCGGACAGCACCCGCCCGTCGGCGTAGACGCTGATGATCGGCAGCCGGCCGGCGAGCACGGACGGCGGCACGAAACCGCCGGTGTACTCGACGCGCAGCACCAGGGCACCGGGCTCGGCGGGCGGCTCGGCGGCCGAGGACGGCGCCGCCTCCGGGGGCTCCGCCACCCTCCCCGTGTGCTCGGCACACGCCGCCAGCCCCAGAACCAGGGCCAGGGCGGCCGCGGAGCGGGCGGCACGCGGGATCGTCATGCCGGAAGGACGCCGTGGGTGACCGCGGGGTTCCACCGACTTCCCGCCGATCCCACCGATCACGGGCGTCTCGCGGGGCTGGTCGTCCCGGCCTGGGGCGACCGGTAGCGTCGGCGCCCGTGCGTCTGGTTCTCGCCCGCTGCTCCGTCGACTACATCGGGCGGCTCACCGCCCACCTGCCCATGGCGACCCGGCTCCTGCTGGTGAAGGCCGACGGGTCGGTGTCGATCCACGCCGACGACCGCGCCTACAAGCCGCTGAACTGGATGAGCCCGCCCTGCACGCTCAAGGACGAGCTCACCGACGGCTCGGGCACCTGGACGGTCACGAACAAGGCCGGTGAGCAGCTGATCATCAGCATCGAGGCCGTCGAGCACGACCACTCGGCCGACCTGGGCGTCGACCCCGGTCTGCAGAAGGACGGCGTCGAGGCCGAACTGCAGCGGTTGCTCGCCCTGCACGTGGAGACCTTCGGACAGGGGTGGTCCCTGGTGCGCCGCGAGTACCCGACCGCGATCGGGCCGGTCGACCTGCTCTGCCGGGACGCCGCGGGAGCGGTGGTGGCCGTGGAGATCAAGCGGCGCGGCGAGATCGACGGCGTCGAGCAGCTCACCCGCTACCTGGACCTCCTCAACCGCGACCCGCTGCTGGCCCCGGTGAAGGGCGTGTTCGCGGCGCAGGAGATCAAGCCGCAGGCGCGGGTGCTGGCGCAGGACCGCGGCATCGACTGCGTGACGGTCGACTACGCCGTCCTCAAGGGCACCGACGACCCGACCCAGCGACTGTTCTGATCGGCCTGGTTACCGGCCGGTAACCCGGGCAGGCTGCGGAACCGGCCGGGTGAGAGACTTCCGGCGATCGGACGTCGAAGGAGATGGCAGCGTGGCCAGAGAACTGAACGAGGTCGGGGTCGTGGGCCTGGGCACCATGGGTGCCGGCATCGCCGAGGTGCTCGCCCGGGCGGGCCTGTCGGTGACCGCGGTCGAGGTCAGCGACGACGCACTGGCCCGCGGCCGGGGCCACGTCGAGCACTCCACCGACCGGGCGGTCAGCCGCGGAAAGCTCGAGCCCGCCGACCGCGACGCGATCCTGGAGCGCATCCGGTTCAGCACGTCGTTGGAGGATCTGGCGAACGCCGAGCTGGTCATCGAGGCGGTTCCCGAGCGCATGGAGCTGAAGACCGAGATCTTCGCCCAGCTCGACAAGATCTGCCCGCCGGACACCATCCTGGCGACCAACACCTCGAGCCTGTCGGTGACCGAGCTGTCGGTGGCCACCGGCCGGCCGAGCAAGGTCATCGGCATGCACTTCTTCAACCCGGCGCCGGTCATGAAGCTGGTCGAGGTCGTGCGCACGGTGGTCACCGAGCCGTCGGTGGTCGACGACGTCGAGGCGCTGGCCGCGCGACTGGGCAAGGTCGACGTCACCATCGGCGACAAGGCCGGGTTCATCGCCAACGCCCTGCTGTTCGGCTACCTCAACCACGCCGTCTCGATGTACGAGAACCGCTACGCCAGCCGCGAGGACATCGACGCGGCCATGCGGCTCGGCTGCGGACTGCCCATGGGGCCGCTGGCGCTGATGGACCTCATCGGCATCGACACGGCCTACGAGATCCTCGACACGATGTACAAGCAGTCGCGCAACCGGCTGCACGCGCCCAGCCCGATCATCAAGCAGATGATGACCGCGGGCCTGCTCGGCCGGAAGGTCGGTCGCGGCTTCTACAGCTACGCCGAGCGCGACTCCGCCGAGGTGGTCGCCGACGCGCAGACGCCCGCCGAGGGCGGTGCGAGCGCCGGTGCGCGGGAGGTGCGCACAGTCGGCGTCGTCGGCTCGGGCACGATGGCGACCGGCATCATCGAGGTCGTCGCCAAGGGCGGCTACGACGTCACCTTCGTCGCCCGCGCGCCGGAGAAGGTCGAGGCGGTCACCAAGGCGCTGACCAAGTCCCTGGACAAGGCCGTCGTCCGCGGCAAGCTCGACGAGGCCGGCCGGGACGAGGTGCTGGCGCGGGTCACCAGCACCACGTCGCTGGACGAGCTCGCCGACCGTGACCTGGTCATCGAGGCCGTCGTCGAGTCGCTGCCGGTCAAGGAGGCGCTGTTCGCCGCGCTGGGCGAGATCGCCAAGCCGGGCGCGGTGCTGGCCACGACCACCTCCAGCCTGCCGGTCATCGAGTGCGCCAAGGCCAGCGGCCGCCCCCAGGACGTCGTGGGCATGCACTTCTTCAACCCCGCCCAGGTCATGAAGCTGGTCGAGGTGGTGTCCACCATCTCCACGGCCCCCGACGTCGCCGCCACCGCGCACGCGGTCAGCGCGAAGCTCGGCAAGCACGCGGTCTCCTGCACCGACCGGGCCGGGTTCATCGTCAACGCGCTGCTGTTCCCGTACCTGAACGACGCGGTGAAGATGCTCGAGGCGCACTACGCCACCGCCGACGACATCGACGCGGCCATGAAGGTCGGCTGCGGCTACCCGATGGGCCCGTTCGAGCTGCTGGACGTCGTCGGCCTCGACGTCTCCCTCGCCATCGAGCGCGAGCTGTACACCGAGTTCCGCGAGCCGGGCTTCGCGCCGGCCCCGCTGCTCGAGCACCTGGTCACCGCCGGGTACCTGGGCCGCAAGACCGGCCGCGGGTTCCGCGACTACGCGAGCCGCTGACGCTTGCCCCGACGTCGGCCGCGAGGGGCCGGCTCACGGTCGCCGGACCGCGGGCCGGCCTCTCGCGCTGAACGGGTCGAGGAGGCCACCGACGGCGACTGGGTGGTGCGGGCGGTCACCGGGTCGGCGACGGGCAAGACCTACCGATGCCCGGGCTGCGACCAGGAGATCCGGCCGGGGACGCCGCACGTGGTCAGCTGGCCCGCGTACGCCCGCGACTCCGACCTCGACCCCTGGGACACCGACTCGGCCGCCGACCAGCGGCGGCACTGGCACACGGCCTGCTGGCGGGCCCGCGAGCGCCGCCGATGAAGGACCTCCTGCCTCCCACCACTCGCAGGCTCGCGGCGGGGCCCTGCAGGAGGCCGTTCCATCACGTCACCGTGGCGAACACGACGAGGTTGTCCACGTAGCTGCCGCGCGCGCGGTCGAACGCCCCGCCGCAGGTGATCAGCCGGAGCTCCGCCCCCGGGGTGGGCCCGTAGACCTCGGCCGAGGGGAAGGCCGACTTCGGGTAGCGCTCGACGCGGGTGACGGTGAACGTCGCCGTCGTCCCGTCGGCGCGGTCGACCTGCACGGGGTCGCCCACGGCGACCCGCCGCAGGCCGAAGAAGGCGGCGGGCCCCGTGGGGCCGTCGACGTGACCGGTCAGCACGGCCGGACCCGGGGAGCCGGGCCCTGGACCCTCGCGGTACCAGCCGGCGCCTTCGGCCGGCGGGAGCAGCGCGCCGGCGCCGTCCCGGCCGATCCCGGTGAGCGTCGTGTCGATGCCGGCCGAGGGCACCCGCAGCCGGACCGGCTCGGCCACCGCGGGCCGGACGAAGGCGACCGCCGAGATCCCGACGTCGCCCGCCGGAAGTCGAGCACTCGCGTGGGCAGCGGGCAGCGCCGGACCGACCAGCCCGCCGGCGGCGACGGTCAGGACCACTGCGACAGCGCCCCGGCGCCGTCCGGGAACGAGCGCCGCCGCGGCGACCGCGGCCAGGGCGACCGCCGCGAGTGCGTGCGGGGGAACCGCCGTGCCGCCCGTCCCCGCCTCCACGCCCCCGGTGGGCACCACCTGCGGCCCCGCGGCGTCGAGGACCGTCCGGACCGAGAGACCCCCACCGGGGCGGTCGAGCACCAGCAGGGTGGCCACCGATCCCGCGGTCAGCTCGACCGGGACGGACGGCTGCGTGCCGATCCGCACGCCCGCCGTCCCCGCGGGGACGACGACCGGCGGCGCGGCGGCCGGGAAGGCCAGCCCGGTCGCGAGGGAGGGGCCGCCGTCGAGGGCGACGTCCAGCGGTCCCGCGCCGGCGGCCGCGGCGAGGACCCGCACCCGTGCCGAGCCCACCGGGGGAGCGCTCAGGTCGTCGTCGAGGACCTCCAGCGAGAGGGCGGCGAACCGACCGCTGACCGCCACGGTGCGCGCTGCACCCGCCGTCACCTCCACCCGCGCCGACATCGCCGGAGGCGTGCTCGGGGGACTGCCCGCCGCCCGGACGCTCACCGCGTACGTGCCGGCGGGCAACGGGGCGAAGGCGCCGACGTCGCCGTACCCGAGGCCGGTGACCAGGTCGGCGCCCGGGTGGGTCAGCGGGCCGGAGCCGGCCGGGGTCACCGCGACGTCGACGTCCGGGGAGTCGGGGGAGAGGTGCGCGATCCGCAGCAGCCCGGTGTCAGCGGCCGACGCCGCGGGCGCACCCAGGGCGCCGGTCAGCAGCCAGAGGCCCGCGCACAGGACGACGGCGAACAGCCCGCGCCGGCCCTCCTGCGGGGCAGGGGGTTCCTCTTTCAGTGACGCCCCTGCCCGACCGGCTGGTCGATCGCCTGGGTCGGCGGGTTGACGGGCGTGGCCGTGGCGCCGGAGGTACGCGGCGGCATCGGGAGCTGGCGGGTGGCCGGCTCGGCCGAGCGGGTGGGCTGCCGGGCGGCCGCCGCCTCGCTCTCGCCCTGGCCGGCCGCCGGGGCGGTCTGAGGAGCGGGCGCCGCGGACGACGGGGTCGTCGTGGCGGTCGCCTGCGGAGCGGCCGTCTGCACCGGCTGCGGCGTCGGCTGCGGGCGCCGCTCGGGCTCGTGTGCCTGCGTCCGGTCCATCGAGGCGGGCTGCTCCGGCCGGTCGCTGAGGTCGGGGAGGGTGGAGAGCAGCTGACGGGCCTGCAGGAGCCGGCCGGTGAGCTCGTCGCGCACCTCCCGGATCGCCTCCGCCTTGGCCTCCGCCTCGGCGACGAGGTGGGCGGCCCGCTGCTCAGCCGCCGCGATCCGCTGCCGGGCGGCCTCGGTGGAGACGCGCTCGCGCTCCTCCTCCGCCCGGGCGGCCTCGGCGCGGCGGGCGCGCTGCGCGATGTCGAAGTCCTCCTCGACCTTGGCGCGGCGGGCCTGCGACTCGGCGTCGAGGCGTGCCACCCGGTCCTGGGCCTTGGCGACCAGCTCGTCGGCGCGCAGCTGCGCCTTCTGCGCGATCTGCTCGGCGTTGTGGCGGGCCTCGGCGAGCATGCGCTCCACCTCGGCCTGGCCGGCGGCGTGGCGCTCGAGCAGCGCGCGCTCCTCGGCCGCGGTCTGCTCGCGGACCGCCTGCGCCTCGAGCTCGGCGGCCCGGCGGATCTCCCCGGCCTCCTCCTCGGCGAGCTGCAGCATGTGCTGGATGCGCTCGCTGATGTTCTCGAACGTGGGAGCGGACGCCGTGGCGGCCTTGCGGCGCAGCGACTCGATCTCACCGTGCAGCGCCGCGAGCTGGCTGGCCATGTCCGACGACCGGGCGACCGCGGCGTCGCGGTCGGCGAGCGCGATGCGGAAGTCGGCCTCGAGCCGCTCGATCGTGTCGGCGACCTGACTGCGGTCGTATCCCCGCAGGACCACGTCGAACGAGTGCTGGGCCTCGTGCATCTGCAGCGGGTCGTGGCGCGGGTCGCTCATGCGGTCATCCTCGCAGAAGGGGAATCGCTCGTCGGCGTGTCGGGGGGGCAGGCGGATCACTGTCGTCCCGGCCGCCCCGTCCGCAACGAGTATCCCCCGGCCGGCGATCCGCCTGCAGGGTCCTCTCTCAGACCCCGCGGAAGCGGTTGATCTGCGTCTCGAACCGGGCGCGCTTCTCGGGGTCGCGGATGCCCAGGCCCTCCTCGGGGGCGAGGGTCAGCACCCCGACCTTGCCCTGGTGGGCGTTGTGGTGGACGTCGTAGGCCGCCTGGCCGACGTCGGCCATCGGGTACACCTTGGACAGGGTCGGGTGGACCAGGCCCTTGTCGATGAGCCGGTTGGCCTCCCACGCCTCCTTGTAGTTGGCGAAGTGCGACCCGATGATCCGCTTGAGGTTCATCCAGAGGTAGCGGTTGTCGTAGGAGTGCATGTACCCGGTGGTCGAGGCGCAGGTGACGATGGTGCCGCCCTTCTTGGCCACGTAGACGCTGGCCCCGAACGTCTCCCGGCCCGGGTGCTCGAACACGATGTCGACGTCGTCGCCGCCGGTCAGTTCCCGGATCTTCTTGCCCAGGCGCTGCCACTCCTTGGGGTCCTGGGTGTCCTCGTCCTTCCAGAACCGGTAGTCCTCGGCGGAGCGGTCGATGACCAGCTCGGCGCCCATGGCGCGGACGATGGCGGCCTTCTCCGGGCTGGAGACGACGCAGACGGGGATGGCGCCGCCGTTGAGCGCCATCTGGGTCGCGTACGAGCCCAGCCCGCCCGACGCCCCCCAGATCAGGACGACGTCGCCCTGCTTCATGTTCGCGCCGTTGTGGCTGACCAGCTGCCGGTAGGCGGTGGAGTTCACCAGACCCGGCGCCGCCGCCTCCTCCCAGGACAGATGGGCGGGCTTGGGCATCAGCTGGTTGCTCTTGACCAGGGCCAGCTCGGCCAGTCCGCCGAAGTTGGTCTCGAAGCCCCAGATCCGCTGCTGGGGGTCCATCATCGTGTCGTCGTGGCCGGCCGGGTCCTCCAGCTCCACCGACAGGCAGTGCGCGACGACCTCGTCGCCGGGCTTCCACCTGTTCACGCCCGCGCCGACCTTCAGGACGACGCCGGCCAGGTCGGAGCCCACCACGTGGTAGGGCAGGTCGTGCCGGCGGGTCAGCTCCGAGAGCTTCCCGTAGCGCTCCAGGAAGCCGAAGGTGGAGACCGGCTCGAAGATCGACGTCCAGACCGTGTTGTAGTTCACCGACGACGCCATCACCGCCACGATCGCCTCGCCCGGGCCGAGCTCCGGGGTGGGCACCTCCTCGACGTGCAGCGACTTGCGCGGGTCCTTCTCCTTGGTGGGCAGCCCCTCGAACATGTCCTGCTCGTCCTTGCGGACCACCACGGCGCGGTAGGACTCCGGCACCTCCAGCCCGCCCACGGCGTCCAGCTGGTCGGCGAGGATGGCGTCCCTGATCTCGTTCACGCTGTCTCCCGGGTCTTCGTCGGCTCGGAGGGTCGGCGGGCGGGTGGGGCTGTGCACGGTCGGGCGGGTGGGCTGGGTGCCCGGTGCGGTGTGGACGGATGTTACCGGTCAGTAACCGGTACCGCGAGTCCGGATCAGTGACTGCCGGCAGCGGGCTCGACCAGCTCGACGAGGACGCCACCGGCGTCCTTCGGGTGGACGAAGTTGACCCGGCTGCCGGCCGTGCCGCGCTTGGGAGCGTCGTAGAGCAGCCGCAGGCCACGCTCCCGCAGGGTGGCGCTCACCGCCTCCACGTCGGCCACCCGGAAGGCGAGCTGCTGGAGGCCGGGGCCGGAGCGGCCGATGAACTTCGCGATCGTCGACTCGGGTGTGAGCGGGGCGAGCAGCTGGATGCGGGTGTCCCCGTCGCCCACTGCCAGCATGGCCTCCCGCACGCCCTGTTCCTCGTTGGTCTCCTCGTGCACGGAGCGGACGCCGAAGGCCTGCGCGTAGAACGCGATCGCCTCGTCCAGGTCGGGGACGGCGATGCCGACGTGGTCGATGGTGGTGAACAGCTCGCCGGGCAGCCCGGTCTGCGTCTCGGTGGTCACGCGGGCATCCTGCCGTCAAGACGTCTCAGACGTCACATGGATGTGGCGCGGTTCACGCCTCGGGCGACGGGCTCTTCCGCGCGATGGCTCGTTGGACCCGTCGTCCTAAACTGGGGGCAGTCCGACCTGTCTGCCCCGTTCGACACGGTCGCCGGCGTCGGCGGCCCGGCTCTGGAGGCCCCATGTCCCGCTCGGTCATCGTCAGCGGCGCCCGTACGCCCATGGGCCGCCTGCTCGGCTCGCTGAAGGACTTCTCGGCGGCCGACCTGGGCGGCGTCGCGATCAAGGCAGCCCTGGAGCGCGCCGGCATCTCCGGCGACCAGGTCGACTACGTGATCATGGGGCAGGTCATCCAGGCCGGCGCCGGACAGAACCCCGCGCGGCCGGCCGCGGTCGCCGGTGGCATCCCCATGTCGGTGCCCTCCTTCACGCTGAACAAGGTCTGCCTCTCGGGCATCGACGCGATCGCCCTGGCCGACCAGCTCATCCGCGCCGGTGAGTTCGAGGTCGTCGTCGCCGGTGGCATGGAGTCGATGACGCAGGCGCCGCACCTGCTGGCCAACTCCCGCACCGGCACCAAGTACGGCGACACCAAGCTGATCGACTCGATGGCCCACGACGGCCTGTCCGACACCTTCGACCAGGTCGCCATGGGCGTGCTGACCGAGCAGGCCAACAGCCGCTACGACCTGACCCGTGAGGAGCAGGACGCCTTCGCCGCCGCCTCGCACCAGAAGGCGGCCGCCGCGGCCAAGAACGGCCTGTTCGACGACGAGATCACCCCGGTGCTCATCCCGCAGCGCAAGGGCGACCCCATCGAGTTCAAGGACGACGAGGGCATCCGCGCCGACACCACGGTCGACAGCCTCTCCAAGCTCAAGCCCGCCTTCTCGAAGGACGGCACCATCACGGCCGGCACCGCCTCGCAGATCTCCGACGGCGCCTGCGCGGTCGTCGTGATGAGCGCCGAGAAGGCCGCGGAGCTCGGCCTCACCCCGATCGCCGAGATCGGCGCCCACGGCGTCGTCGCCGGACCGGACGCCACGCTGCAGAGCCAGCCGTCGCGCGCGATCCAGAAGGCGTGCCAGCGCGAGGGCATCGACCCCAAGGACCTCGACCTGGTCGAGCTCAACGAGGCCTTCGCCGCGGTCGGCATCGTGTCCACCCGCGAGCTGGGCATCGACCCCGAGAAGGTCAACGTCAACGGGGGTGCGATCGCGCTGGGCCACCCGGTCGGCATGAGCGGTGCCCGCATCGTGCTGCACGCCGCCCTCGAGCTCGGCCGTCGCGGCGGCGGCGTCGCGGCCGCAGCCCTGTGCGGCGGCGGTGGTCAGGGCGACGCCCTGATCCTGCACGTCCCCGCCAAGGGGTGACCTCGGAAGGCATCGCCGTCCAGACCGACGACTCCGCCGCCCCCAGCGGGCGGCGGGGCCGGCGGGCGGCCGACGTCCCCGCGCTGGTCGAGCGCGCCCGGGCGGGTGAGGCGCGCTCGGTGGCGCGGCTGATCTCGCTGGTCGAGGACGCCAGCCCCGCTCTGCGCGAGGTCGCCGCGGCGCTCGCCCCGCACACCGGCAACGCGCAGGTGATCGGGCTGACGGGCTCGCCGGGGGTGGGCAAGTCGACGACGACGACGGCGCTGGTGAAGGCGCTCCGCGCCGAGGGGAAGCGGGTCGGGGTGCTCGCCGTCGACCCGTCGTCCCCGTTCTCCGGCGGGGCGCTGCTCGGCGACCGGGTGCGCATGCAGGACCACGCGGGCGACGACGGCGTCTACATCCGGTCAATGGCCTCCCGGGGGCACCTCGGCGGTCTGGCCTGGGCCACCCCGCAGGCGCTGCGCGTGCTGGACGCGGCCGGGTGCGACGTCGTGCTGATCGAGACCGTCGGGGTCGGTCAGTCCGAGCTGGAGATCGCCTCGCTCGCCGACACCACGCTGGTGCTGCTGGCGCCCGGCATGGGCGACGGCATCCAGGCGGCCAAGGCCGGCATCCTCGAGGTGGCCGACGTCTTCGTCGTCAACAAGGCCGACCGGGACGGCGCCGACCAGACGGTGCGCGACCTGCGGTACATGCAGTCCCTGGGCAACCGGGACGCCGGCGCCGGGCACTGGCGGGCGCCGATCTGCCGGACGGTCGCCTCCCGCGAGACCGACAACGGGATCGACACGGTGCTGGAGAAGATCGAGGCGCACCGGCAGTGGCTGGAGTCCTCGGGCGAGGGGCACCGCCGGCGGTGCGAGCGGGCGGCCCGCGAGATCGAGGCGATCGCGCTGGCGAGCCTGCGGGAGCGGATGGGCGACGTGCACGGCTCGGCCGCGCTCGGGTCGCTCGCCGAGTCGGTCGTCGCGGGGGAGACCGACCCCTACCGCGCCGCCGACGAGCTGCTCGCCCGGCTCTGACCGGGCGGTCCGGCGCCGGTGCGGTGAGGATGGGCGGGTGAACGCGACCCCGGACGCCGTCGTCGTCGGAGCGGGGCCGAACGGACTGGCCGCGGCGCTGCGGCTGTCGGCGGCCGGTCTCCGGGTGCAGGTCGTGGAGGCCGCGGACCGGCCCGGCGGCGGGATGCGCACCGAGGAGCTGATACGCCCGGGGTACTTCCACGACGTCTGCTCGATCGTGCAGCCGATGGCCGCGGCTGCCCCGTTCTTCCGCGAGTTCGACCCCGAGAGCCGCGGCGTGCGCCTCGTGCTGCCCGAGATCAACTTCGCCCATCCGCTGGACGGCGGCCGCGCGGCCGTCTCGGTCCGGTCGCTCGAGGAGACCGCGGCCCGCCTCGGGGAGGACGCCGCCGCCTACCGCCGGCTGTTCGAGCCCCTCGTCGCGCACGGCACCGACGTCGTCGACTTCTTCCTGACGTCGCAGCTGCGCCGGCCGCCCACCCGCAGCGTGCCGCAGATCGTCCACTTCGGGCTGAACGGGCTGCCGAACGTGCGGTGGCTGGCGCACCGGTACTTCGACACCGAGGAGGCGCGGGCCCTGCTGGGCGGTGCCGCCGCGCACGGGATGCTCGACCTCACCCAGCCGCTCACCTCGGCCCTGGGGATGCTGCTGGTGATGCTCGGCCACCACGTCGGCTGGCCGCTGATCGAGGGCGGGTCGCAGAAGCTCGCCGATGCGATGGTCACCGCGCTGGAGGAGCAGGGCGGCGAGGTGGTCACCGGTCACCGGGTCACCGACCTGCGGGAGTTCGAGGGCGTGCCCGGCGTCCTCCTGGACACCACGCCCGAGGACTTCGTGGCCATGGCCGGCGACCGGGTGCACGAGGGGTACCGGCGCTGGGTGTCGCGCTACCGGCACGGCGCCGGCGTCTTCAAGATCGACTGGATCCTGTCCGAGCCGGTTCCCTGGACCAATCCCGACGTCCGGAGGGCGGGCACCATCCACGTCGCGGGCGACCTGGACGACACGATCGCCGGCGAGCGGGCGCCCAACGAGGGGCGGCTGACCGACCGGCCGTACGTGCTGGCCGTGCAGCCGACCGTTCCCGACCCCACCCGGGCTCCTGAGGGCGGGCACATCTTCTGGGCCTACGTGCACGTCCCGCACGGCGCCGACGTGGACATGACCGAGGCCATCGAGAACCAGATCGAGCGGTTCGCGCCCGGGTTCCGCGACACGGTCGTCGAGCGCTCCACCAAGGACGCCGTCGCCATGGAGCGGTGGAACCCCAGCTACCTGGGCGGGGACATCTCCAACGGCCAGGCCACGCTGCGGCAGATGCTCGCCCGCCCCGTGCCGCGGTGGAACACCTACAAGACGCCGGTGCGCGGGGTCTACCTCGCCTCCGCCGCGACTCCGCCGGGTCCCGCGGTCCACGGCCAGTGCGGGGACAACGCCGCCCGCGTCGCCCTGCGCGAGGTGTTCGGCGTCCGGAAGGTCCCACCGCTCAAGCCCGCCCTGATCTGACAGGGCGGGCTCGAGCGAGCGGCGTGGGGATCAGGCGGCTGCCGACGTCGCCAGTGCCGCCTGCATGACCTCGGCGAGCGTCGCTGAGCGGCTGTCCTGCACGCCGCCGTTCGGCTTGGTCACGTCGGCGGTCAGGGTCCTCGCCGGCGGCGTCGCGGTGGGGGCGCCGATGTAGAAGCGGTAGGTGCGCTCGCCGTAGCTCGCCATGATGGCGCTGCGGAACACGTACTGCCCGGTCGTCGTGTCGGTAGTCGTGAGACCCACGACGGGCATCTAGTCCGGCCTGGTTCCCGCGTCGACGCAGCCGTTGTAGACACCGACGTCCAGGACGACCCGGAGCTGGCCGTTGATCGTCTCCGTGGTGGGCGTCCAGCTGTTGATGGTGGCGCAGGGGGAACAGGATCGCCATCGCGGACATCAGGACGCCGAAGGTGAACCGGAACCTCATCGAATCCTCCTGGATCGACTCCGCGTCTCCGCGGGGAGCAGCGCGAGGACTCTCTGCGACCCGGCGTCGGGGCCACCATCCGCCGATGGTCGTACGACCGCTCAGCGGCCCCCGGTCGTCGAGATCCGGCTCGAGCCGGTGTCCGGGTGCCCGGACACCGGTCTCAGCCGGATGTCGGTAGTCCTAGTTCGCTCCTGAGCCGGGCGATGAACCGCGCGGGATCATGCAGGTCCGCCGCCGTTACGAAGACCACCGTCCAGCCGGGGGCGGTGAGCCGGTTGAGACGGCGCCGGTCCGCACCCACATGCTGACGTTCGCCGTGCCACAGGCCCTCGTACTCGACCACGACTCGCTGGTCGGGGCACGCGAAGTCCACCCGGGCGAGCCAACGACCCTCCTGCCGCACGGTGTACTGGGCGATGGGCGCAGGGAGGCCCGCCCGGAGGATCAGCAGCCGGAGCCTGGTCTCCTGCGGTGAGCCGGCCAGCCCGTCGGCGAGCGCGGCCGCGGCGCGCACCTGCCGGCAGCCCCGGCCGGTGAGGGTCGCTGCGGCGGCCCGCAGCTCGTGGGGGAGGACGATGCCCGGAGCGAGGAAGCGGTCGAGGGCCACGACCGCGTCGTCGGCGGGGCGGATCCGGGCGAGGTCGAGAGCTGTGCGGAGGGGGTCGGTCGCCGGGATACCACGGCGGCTGACCACTCGGTCCCGAGGCAGTGCACGACGAGAGATCCGGACGCCGTCGACCGCGTCCCTCCGGCAGCCGGCCGGGACCGTGCACTCGACTGGATCCTCCGGACCCGCCAGGTCGATCCCCCAGAGACCGGCGGCGCTGCGACCCGAGGCGACGGCGCCCGGCAGGAGGACGCGGGTGACGGCGAAGGTGAGCAACGCGTGGGTCAGCTCGAGAGTGGAGCACGCGTAGACGTCCGGGAACAGACGCCGCCAGGCCGAGCTGTGCACCTGGTGACGCGTCAGGTGACCGGCCGCGACCGCGGTCGAGCCTCGGAAGACCCGGCCCACCAGTGCGGGCGGGCGCATGGGGCTTGGAGGCACGCAGCACGATGACCCACTCGGGATATCTCGCGCGGACTCCGTCCACAGGGGTGCCGAGATCCGGCTGGTCGGCGTCCGCCCCATCGACTGGCAGAACCGCCCGACCTTCCAGCAGGTGGTGAACTCCGGGGGTCACCGGCCGCGCTGAGCCGAGTGGGATCATGGGTTCCATGCAGCCCACTCGTCCTGGACGCCCCGATCCGCGGGCGGCGGCCCAGCAGGCCCAGATGGCGGCCGCGATGGCCGGCGCCGTCGACCTCGCGGCGGTGAAGGCGCGCTCCGAGGCCGCCGCGCGTGCGCAGAACGCCCCGCCGCCCGGCGCCGGCGGGCCGGACGGTGCTCCGGGTGCGGCGGTCGTCGACGTCACCGAGGCCACCTTCCAGTCCGAGGTGCTCGACCGCTCCTTCCAGGTGCCGGTCGTCCTCGACCTCTGGGCCGAGTGGTGCGGGCCCTGCAAGCAGCTGTCCCCGGTGCTGGAGCGGCTGGCCGCCGAGGGCGCCGGCTCGTGGGTGCTGGCCAAGGTCGACGTCGACGCCAACCCAGCGCTGGCCCAGGGCCTGCGGGTGCAGGGCATCCCCGCGGTGAAGGCGGTCTGGCAGGGACAGCTGGTCGCGGAGTTCACCGGCGCCATCCCCGAGGAGCAGGCCCGGCAGTTCGTCACCGAGCTGGTCAAGGCGACCACCGGGGGCGCCGTGCCGGGGGAGGGTGCCGAGGAGGTCGCCGACGACCCCCGCCTGGACGCCGCGGAGGCTGCCCTGGAGCGCGGGGACCTGGCGGCCGCGGAGGCCGCCTACCAGGCGATCCTCGACGCCGAGCCCGACCATCCGGAGGCTGGCCTCGCGCTGCGCCAGGTGCAGTTGTTCCGCCGTGCCGAGGAGGCCGGCCCCGATGCCCTGGCCGCGGCCGAGGCCGCGCCGGACGACGTCGCCGCGCAGACCCGCGCCGCGGACTTCCTGCTCGGCACCGGCAACGTCGAGGAGGCGTTCGACCGGCTGCTCGACGTCGTACGGCGCACCTCGGGCGAGGACCGCGACCAGGCCCGCATGCACCTGGTCGAGCTGTTCACGGTCGTCGGCGACGAGGACCGGCGGGTCGGGGCGGCCCGCCGGCAGCTGACCCTCGCCCTGTTCTGATCAGGCCCCGACGTCACAGGGGCCCACGCCCTCCACGAACCCGCCGCGGAACAGGTCGACCAGCTGGAAACCGGTCAGGTCCGCCTCGCCGAGCACCTGCGGCTCCAGGCCGTAGGTGAGCAGGAACTGGACGCTCTCGTCCAGGTCGCCCGGTGAGATCTCCACGCTCTCGAGCGTCCCGTTGTAGACCTGCGCGGAGTACCAGCCGGTAAGGCAGACGGCCGAGCGCAGGGCGTCGTCGCCCTCCACCGGGAGGCCCAGCTGGTCCCGGGCGGCGAGTGCGTACGGGATGGCGACGGCGGTGAGGACGGCGAAGTCGCCGAGCTCGAGCGCCGGCAGGGCCAGGTCGGTCTCGTCGTAGCCCACGACGTCCCCGTCGGGGCAGTAGACGAGGTCCCGGTCCTCCTCGGCGCAGTCGGGGGCCGTGCCGCGGAAGGCGTCGAGCGTCGGCGGCCGGAAGGGCTTGCCGAAGACCTCGTCGAACGCGCGCTGCCAGAACTCCGGCAGCGACTCCTCGATGACCGTGCGCACCTCCTGGTAGGGCGCGTTGCCCTGCCGGCGGAAGTCGGTGTCGGTGGTGAACTCGCCCTGGGTGAACGTGCGGCCGGGGCCGAAGTCGTCCCGGCAGGCCGCGGCGCCGCCGTCGAAACCCTCCTGGAAGGCCGAGACGCGGTCGAAGTACGAGCCGTGGGCCGACTCGGCCGCGGTGCCGGTGCCCACGGGGTCGCGCAGCAGCAGATAGCCGCGCAGGAGCTCGTCCAGCTCGGGAGCCTCCAGGCGCGAGTGCTCGGCCTTCCCCTCGGCGACCCATCGGGTCCACGTGCCGGCCAGGCAGTCGGCCTGGGTCTCGATGGCGATCGAGGCCGACGGCGCACCGACCCGCGCCTGGATCGCGTGCCCGAACTCGTGGGCCATCACCAGTGCCGGGATGAACTGCCCGTAGCCGTCGGCCAGCTCGGCCAGGAACGAGCGGTCGTAGCTGATCGAGTCGGAGTGCGGCGCGTTCGGCGCCTGGCAGTAGAAGGCGTTGCTCTCCACGGCCACCGGCTGCTGACCGCAGCCGACGCCGTCCGGGTAGTCGCGGGGGTCGACGTCGTCGGGGTCGACGCTGAAGTAGCCGCCCTGCAGCGGCTGGAACTGCCGGCCGTAGACGTCGGGGAAGACGTCGGCCCAGTACGTCTCCAGGTCGGCCAGCGCGTCGCGGGCGCGGTCGTCCACCGGGTCGTCGGCGGCGCCCACGACGGTGACGTCGCCCGGGGTGGTGGAGCCGGAACGACCGGACTCGGCGCGACCGATGACGAACGACGTGCAGCCGCTCAGCAGGAGGACGGCCGCCAGCGCGGGGACGACGGCGGGCGCGCGACGCATGAGTGCACCATTGCCGTCCCCGCGCTCCAGCACACCCCCCGACCGGAGCGATCTCCGCGGTGGTCTCAGCGCTCCAGCTCGCAGGCGTCCCCGCCCTCGAGGAAGCCGGTGCGGAAGGCGCCGACGAGCTCGAACCCCGAGGCGTCGAGGTTGGGGAAGACCTCGTTGCGCACCCCGTACTCGAGCAGGAACTGCACCGCCTCGTCGATGTCCCCGGGGCTGATCGAGGCCCCGGTCGCCTCGGTGAACTCGCCGTTGTACCACTGGGCCTCGTACCAGCCGGTCAGGCAGACGGCCGACCGGGTGGCCGCCCCGTCGTCGGTCGACAGGCCGGCCTGGTCGCGGACGGCCAGCGAGTAGGGGAGCGAGAGGGCGGTCGCCAGGGCGAAGTCGCCGATCTCGGTGTACGAGGGCGTGGCCAGATCGGTCTGGTCGAGGTAGACGGTCGAGTCCGAGGGGCAGTAACCGAGGTCGCGGTCCTCGATCCCCTCGCAGTCGGGCGCCGTGCCCTCGAAGCCCTCGACCGCGGGCGGCTCGAAGTCGCTGCCGAACGCGGTGGGGAACACCTCGGACCAGAAGGCCGGCAGGGTCTGCCCGACCCACGTCACGATGTCGTCGAACTCGGCGTTGCCCCCGCTCTGGTACTCCACGTCGTTGGCGAACGTCGCCGCGGTGAACAGCCGGTCCTCGCCGAAGTCGTCGCGGCAGGAGCCCACGCCGCCGTCGAACCCCTCGTAGAACGCCGACACCCGGTCGAAGTAGGACCCGTGCGCCTGGGTGTCGTCCGGGTCGCTGCCCACGTCGTCGCGCAGCAGCAGGAAGCCGCGGATGACGTCGTCGAGCTCCGGCGTGCGCAACGACACGTGCTCGGCCTGACCGTCGGCCACCCACCCGGTCCAGGCGCCGGCGAAGCAGTCGGCCTGGGTCTCGTCCTGGATGCTCCGGCCGGACGCGGCGAAGCCGAAGCGGCCCTGCATGGCGTGCCCGAACTCGTGCGACATGACGACGGGCACGAGGAAGCGGCCGTAGTCGGTGGACAGCTCCTCGAGCAGCGCCCGGTCGTAGGCGATGAGGTCGCACGAGGGGTCGTAGTACGCGTTGCCGGCGACCTCGTCCGGCGGGGTGGGCGAGCCCTCGCAGCCGATGCCGGTATCGGGGTAGGCGCTCTCGTCGATCGCCGTGGAGTCGACCGAGAAGTAGCCGTTCTCCAGCGGCGTGAAGTCGTCCCCGTAGAACTCCGGGTAGGCCTCCGACCAGAACGTGTTGAGGTCGGTGAGGGCGTTGCGGGCGAACTGGTCGATCGCGGTGTCGCTGACCGCCGTGATGGGGAACGCGTCGGCCGCGACGTCGACGGGCTCGCCGGGCCCGGGCGAGGCCTGGCCGGCGACGACGTCGGCGGCGCAGCCGGCGAGCAGCAGCGCGACGACCGCGGTGGGCAGTACGCGCCGGAGGACCTGCCTCATGGACGAACCGTCCCCTTGTCTGGTCGGGCCGACGGCGTGCGGCGGCCGCGCGATCGGGAGCCGGCACAGAATGCCCGGTCGAGAGGCTCCGCGGGGAGCCCTCGACGACGGGTCGCGCCCGATCAGCCTTCGTGCACGAACCAGACGGTGCCCAGCGGGGGAGCGGCCACGACCGCCGAGAACGGCTGCCCGTGCCACGGCTCCTCGACGGCCTCGACACCACCCAGGTTGCCGACGCCCGAGCCGCCGTAGCCCTCGAAGTCGGTGTTGAGGACCTCGCGCCAGTGACCACCGCGCGGCAGCCCGATCCGGTAGGAGTGGTGCGGCGCGCCCGAGAAGTTGGCCACGCAGGCGAGCGCGGAGCCCGTGCCGCCGCCGGGCTTTCCGTACCGGAGGAACGACAGGACGTTGCCGGACGCGTCGTTCGCGTCGATCCACTGGAAGCCCGCGGGGTCGACGTCGTGCGACCACAGCGCGTCCAGCTCCTTGTAGCGGCCGTTGAGGTCGGTCACCAGCTGGAGCACGCCCCGGTGCGCCGGGTCGTCGAGGTGCCACCAGTCCAGCGACCGGCTCTCGGCCCACTCGGCGTCCTGGGCGAACTCCGAGCCCATGAACAACAGCTGCTTGCCCGGGTGCGCCCACATGTAGGCGAGGTACGCCCGCAGGTTGGCCAGCTGCTGCCAGCGGTCACCGGGCATCTTCCGCAGCATCGAGCCCTTGCCGTACACGACCTCGTCGTGGCTGATCGGCAGCACGTAGTTCTCGGAGTAGGCGTAGATCATCGAGAACGTCAGCTGGCCGTGGTGGTAGCTGCGGTGCACCGGCTGCTTGGACATGTAGGCCAGCGAGTCGTGCATCCAGCCCATGTTCCACTTGAAGCCGAAGCCCAGGCCCCCGAGGTGGGTGGCCCGCGTGACGCCGGGCCAGGCGGTCGACTCCTCGGCGATCGTCACCACTCCGGGCACCTCGCGGTAGACCGTCGCGTTCATCTCCTGCAGGAACGCCACGGCCTCGAGGTTCTCCCGCCCCCCGTGGATGTTGGGCACCCAGTCCTCGCGGGAGTAGTCCAGGTACAGCATCGAGGCGACGGCGTCGACGCGGACACCGTCGACGTGGAACTCCTTGCACCAGTACAGGGCGTTGGCGACCAGGAAGTTGCGCACCTCGGAGCGGCCGAAGTCGAAGACGTAGGTGCCCCAGTCGAGCTGCTCCCCGCGCCGCGGGTCGGCGTGCTCGTACAGCGGGGTGCCGTCGAAGCGGGCGAGGGCCCACTCGTCCTTGGGGAAGTGCGCCGGCACCCAGTCGACGATGACGCCGATGCCGGCCTGGTGCGCCCGGTCGACCAGGTAGCGCAGGTCGTCGGGCGTGCCGAACCGTGCGGTCGGCGCGTAGTAGGAGGTCACCTGGTAGCCCCAGGAACCACCGAACGGGTGCTCCGCGAGCGGCATGAACTCGATGTGGGTGAAGCCGGCCGAGACCACGTAGTCGACCAGCTCGTCGGCCAGCTCGCGGTAGGACAGGCCCTGCCGCCAGGAACCGGCGTGCACCTCGTAGACGCTCATCGGGCGCTCGTGCCAGCCACCCTCGGCCCGCGTCGCCAGCCAGGCGTCGTCACCCCACTCGTAGGTGGACTCGGTGACCACCGAGGCGTTGAGCGGCGGCACCTCCGTGGCGAAGGCCAGCGGGTCTGACTTCTCCCGCCAGGCGCCGTCGGCGCCCAGCACGTGGTACCGGTACCGGCTGCCGACCTGCACGCCCGGGATGAAGATCTCCCAGATCCCGGAGGAGCCCAGCGACCGCATCGGGTAGGCGCGGGCCTGCCAGTAGTCGAAGTCGCCGGTCACCTTGACGCCGCGGGCGTTGGGCGCCCAGACGGCGAAGGAGACGCCCTCGACCGTGCCGCGGGGGGTGTCGTAGCGGCGGACGTGCGCGCCGAGCACCTCCCACAGCCGCTCGTGCCGGCCCTCGCGGATCAGGTGCTGGTCGAGCTCCCCGAGGGTGGGCAGCCACCGGTAGGGGTCGTCGACGGTGTACGCCGTGGTGCCGGCATCGCCGCCGTAGCCGACCTCGATGCGGTAGTCACCCGGCTGCGTTGGCAGCTGGGCCTCGTAGACGCCCCCGCCGTGCAGCTGCCGGGCCTCGTAGCGGGAGCCGTCCTCGTCGAGGACGGCGACGCCGACGGCGTCGGGGCGCAGCGTGCGGACGACCCACCCGGACGCGGTGCGGTGGGCGCCGAGGACGGCGTGCGGGTCGTGCGACCAGCCCTCGACGACGGCGCGCAGGTCGTTCCCGCTGAGCTCGCGGACGTCCGCGGACGGCGCGGAGTGGCCGGTCGGCTCGTTGACGGGGAGCGCGCCGGTGGGGTTCCCGGGCTCCGCGATCGGCGCCGGAGCCACGCCGGGCTCGGTGGTGGCTCCGGCCGTCGCCTTGGCGGCCCGCTTGGCCGGGGCCTTGGCGGGCGCGGCCTTCGTGGCGGCGGCCTTCGTGGCGGCGGCCTTCTTGGCCGGGGCCTTCTTCGCCGCGGGCGCCTTCTTCGCGGCCGGCGCCTTCTTGGCCGCCTTCTTCGCCGCGGGGGCGTTCACGATCGTCTCGCCGCCCTGGGCCGCCTGCGCCTGCGCCGTCTTCTCCTCGACAGCGCGCTGCAGCTGGTCCTTGTCGGCCGCGGTGGGCCGCTCCGTGCCCTCGCCTCGGTCGTCGGTGCTCATCGTGTCGCCGTCCTCTGGGTGGTTCGTGCTCGGTCGGTGGTCGTCGGCCGCACGTCAGTCCTGACCGGTGATCCGCGCCAGCGAGTTCAGCGGGATCATCAGCCAGTGCGGACGGTTCCGCGCCTCGTAGACGCACTCGTAAACGGCCTTGTCGGCCTCGAACGCCCGAAGGAGTGGTGATTCGCCGCACGGGTCGAGTCCGCTGGCGTTCGAGTAGCCGGTGCAGTAGGCGCTGCGGTTGCGGGTCGCCCACTCCTGCGCGCGGTAGGCCCGCTGCGGCTCGTCCGGCTGCTCGACGAGCATGTGCCGGGCCGCGTAGTCGAAGCTGCGCAGCATCCCGGCGACGTCGCGCAGAGGGCTGTCGAGCTCGCGCCTGGCGGCCACCGGACGCGCCGGCTCGCCCTCGAAGTCCAGCACGATCCACCCGGTCGCCGTCCGCAGCACCTGCCCGAGGTGGAGGTCGCCGTGCACCCGCTGGCGCACGACCGGTTCACGGCTGCCGGCGACGGCGGAGTAGAGCTTCCGCAGCCCCTCGGCGTGCTCGGCCAGTTGCGGCACCACCTCGGTGGCCGCGGCGAGCCGCTCGCGCATCTGGTCGGCCACGGTCGCGTACCAGTCGCTGTCGGCCTGCTCGGTCGGCAGCACCCGGGCCATGTCGGCATGCACCCGCGCCGTCGCGGCGCCCAGCCGCTCGCTGTCGGCGGCGAAGTCGCCGCCCACCTCGTCGGCGTGCAGGTCGCCCTCGGCGTAGAGGTCGCGCACGCTCGCGGTGGCCAGCCGCCAGCCGTCGCTGGCGTTGGGCACGAACCTCTGCAGCATGGCCACGGTCGCGGCCGGGACGTCCGGGTCGGGGTCGTCGATCTCGATGTGGCCGAGCAGCGGCGCGATGTGCGGGTTGTCCGAGGACCGCAGCGCGGCGTGGATCTCGACGTCGGGGTTGAGCCCCGGCTCGAGCCGGCGGAAGAGCTTGAGGATCGCCTCCGAGCCGTAGATCAGCGACGTGTTGCTCTGCTCGCCGGAGACGATGTCGCCCGGCAGCCCCTCGGGGATGTAGGCGACGCCCGCGGGGTGGAAGTGCATCGGCCCGACGGTCGAGGCGTTGACCAGGTGGACCAGCCAGGGCGCGGTGGCCTCGCGGTCGCGCATCGCGTCGTAGGCGTAGGTCTCCCTGCCGTCGTTGGCGACCGCCCCCACCAGGGCCGACGCCAGCTCGTCGGCCGGGTGGTCCCGCCAGGACAACGGCACCTGGTAGGTCTCGGTGACCCCGTCGGTGTAGGTGACCCGGACGCGGTGCACCGAGAGCACCGGGTTGCCGCGGTCGAGGAAGAAGCCGTCCTCGGTGACGTCGGCCCACTCCCGGCCCTTGCCCCCGAACCACCGCTGGTGGGGCATCCACTCCCGGAACAGGTCGGTCAGTGCCTTCATGAGGTTCCCCCCGGCTCGCCGTGCGGGCGGGTGTCGCTGTCGCCGGGGATCTCCTCGGCGGCGCTGACCAGACCGGCGGCCAGCAGGGAATCGGCCACTGAGCTGGAGGTGGCCTGCTCCCGGTCCTCGTGCTCGTCGGGGACGGGCTCGGTGGGCCGCGCCAGCTCGAACCAGTAGAAGCCGTGGCCCGCGAGCGTGAGCATGTACGGCAGGACGCCGATCTGCGGGAACTCCACCCGGCCGGTCAGCTCGATCGGGGTGTAGCCCTCGAACTGGCGCAGGTCGAGCTCCACCGGCTGCGGGAAGCGGGACAGGTTGTTCACGCACAGCACGACGTCGTCCCCGAACTTCCGGACGAACGACAGCACCGTCGGGTTGCGCGAGCCGACCTCCTCGAAGCTGCCGAGGCCGAACGTCGGGTGCTCCTTGCGCACCTGGATCATTCGGCGGGTCCACTGCAGGAACGAGTTGGTGTTGCGCAGCTGCGACTCGACGTTGGTGACCTGGTAGCCGTAGACGGGGTCCTGGTTGAGCGGCAGGTACATCCGCTGGGGGTCGGCCGTGGAGAACCCGCCGTTGCGGTCGGGCGTCCACTGCATGGGCGTGCGCACGCCGTCGCGGTCACCCAGCCAGATGTTGTCGCCCATGGCGATCTCGTCGCCGTAGTAGAGGACCGGCGACCCGGGCAGCGAGAACAGCAGCGCGTTGAACAGCTCGAGGGTGTTGGTGTCGTTGTCGAGCAGCGGCGCCAGCCGCCGGCGGATGCCGATGTTGGCCTTCATACGGGGGTCCTTGGCGTACTCCGCCCACATGTAGTCCCGCTCCTCGTCGGTGACCATCTCGAGGGTCAGCTCGTCGTGGTTGCGGAGGAACACGCCCCACTGGCAGTTGTCCGGGATGTCCGGCGTCTGGGCCATGATCTCCGAGATCGGGAAGCGCTGCTCCCGGCGCACCGCCATGAACAGGCGCGGCATGACGGGGAAGTGGAAGGCCATCTGGCACTCGTCGCCGTCCTCGCCGAAGTACTCGACGACGTCGGCCGGCCACTGGTTGGCCTCGCACAGCAGGACGCGGTCGGGATAGTCGGTGTCGACCACCTTGCGCACCTGCTTGAGGAGCTCGTGGGTCCTCGGGAGGTTCTCGCAGTTGGTCCCCTCCTCCTCGAACAGGTACGGGACGGCGTCGAGGCGGAAGCCGTCGATGCCGAGGTCCAGCCAGAAGCGCAGGGCGTCGATGATCGCCTGTTGCACCTGCGGGTTCTCGAAGTTGAGATCCGGCTGGTGGGAGAAGAAGCGGTGCCAGAAGTACTGCTTGCGCACCGGGTCGAACGTCCAGTTCGAGCTCTCGGTGTCGACGAAGATGATGCGGGCGTCGGAGTAGCCGGTGTCGTCGTCCGCCCAGACGTAGAAGTCGCCGTACGGGCCGTCGGGATCGCTGCGACTGGCCTGGAACCACGGGTGCTGGTCCGAGGTGTGGTTCATGACGAAGTCGATGATCACGCGCATGCCGCGGCTGTGGGCCTCGTCGAGGAACTCGTGGAAGTCCTCGATGTCGCCGAACTCGGGCAGCACCGCGGTGTAGTCGCTGACGTCGTAGCCGCCGTCGCGGAGCGGCGAGGCGAAGAACGGCGGCAGCCAAAGGCAGTCGACGCCGAGCCACTGCAGGTAGTCGAGCTTGTCGATCATGCCGCGCAGGTCGCCGACGCCGTCGGCGTTGCTGTCGGCGAAGCCCCGCACGAGCACCTCGTAGAAGACGGCGCGCTTGTACCACTCCGGATCGGTGCCGGGAGCCGGCAGCGCGGAGCGGCGGGGGGTGGAGTCGGGGGCGGGAACGGTCATCGGTACGAGTTGCTCTCGTTCGTGGCTCGGGTGCGGTCGGGGAGGGGTTCAGGCGACCGGCGGAGGGAACTCCACCGGCCGCGGCAGGGTGACCGCGAAGACGTGGGCCGGCTCCCGGTACGGGTCCAGCTCCAGGTAGTTGAACTGGCCCCAGTCGTAGCGGGCGCCGCTCAGCTCGTCGGTGACGGCGAACCGCTCGTGCCAGTCCAGGCCCAGGACCGGCATGTCCAGGGCCGTCGTCCCGATCTGGGTGTGGTGGCTGGCCAGGTTGATGACGACGAGGACGGCGTCGCCCGAGCCCGGATCGGTCTTGGAGAAGCAGATCAGGTTCGGGTTGTCCACCGGGTGGAAGTGCAGGGTGCGCAGCTGCTGGAGTGCAGGGTGCGCCCGCCGGATCTCGTTGAGCTTTCGCAGGTAGGGCGCCAGGCTCCGGCCCGACGCCTCGGCGGCGGCCCAGTCCCGGGGCCGTAGCCGGTACTTCTCGCTGTCGAGGTACTCCTCGCTGCCCGGGCGGACGGCGACGTGCTCGAACAGCTCGTACCCGGAGTAGACGCCCCAGGTCGGGCTCATCATCGCCGCCAGGACCGCCCGGATCTTGAACATCGGCGGGCCGCCGAACTGCAGCGACTCGTGGAGGATGTCCGGGGTGTTCACGAAGAAGTTCGGCCGCATGTAGTGGCAGTTGCTGGCCAGCTCGCGGCCGTAGTCCTCGAGCTCGCCGCGTTGCGTGCGCCAGGTGAAGTACGTGTAGGACTGCGTGAACCCGATGCGGGCCAGCTGGTGCATCATCGCCGGCCGCGTGAAGGCCTCGGCCAGGAAGAGCACGTCGGGGTCGGTCTGCTTGACCTCCCAGATCAGCCAGTGCCAGAAGTTCAGCGGCTTGGTGTGCGGGTTGTCGACCCGGAAGATGCGGACCCCGGCGTCCACCCAGACGCGGATCACCCGCAGGCACTCGGCGTAGATGCCCTCGGGGTCGTTGTCGAAGTTGATCGGGTAGATGTCCTGGTACTTCTTCGGCGGGTTCTCGGCGTAGGCGATCGTGCCGTCGGGCTTGGTGGTGAAGAACTCCGGGTGGCTCTCGACCCACGGGTGGTCGGGCGCGGCCTGCAGCGCGAAGTCCAGCGCCACCTCCATGCCCAGTTCCTGCGTGCGGGCGACGAAGGCCCGGAAGTCGTCCATGGTGCCGAGCTGCGGGTGGACCGCGTCGTGCCCGCCCTCGGGGCTGCCGATCGCCCACGGCGAGCCGACCTCGTCCTCCCCGACGTCGTACGGGTTGCCGCCCGGGAACTGCGCGGAGTTCGGACCCTTGCGGTTGACCCTGCCGATCGGGTGGATGGGGGGCAGGTAGACGACGTCGAAGCCCATCTCGGCGATCGCCGGCAGCCGCTCCTGGGCGTTGGCGAAGGTGCCGT
Organism: Blastococcus sp.; assembly: GCA_035296685.1. Lineage (GTDB taxonomy): Bacteria > Actinomycetota > Actinomycetes > Mycobacteriales > Geodermatophilaceae > Blastococcus_B. The sequence continues at coordinate 2,850 of DATHAK010000128.1, read as the reverse complement.
GGGTCGCCTTCCCGCCGACCACCGGCCCCTCCGACCGGGGGAAGAACTCGTACCAGGAGCCGAAGAGCGCCCGGGGGCGGTCGACCCAGACCTCGTACCGCGGGCTGCGGGTGACCATCTCCCGGACCGGGTGGTCGTGCAGGTACTGCTGCAGGGACGGCGTGAACGACGGCGCGATCCGCGCGGTCAGGTCGAGTGAGGTGTCCCGCAGGGCCGCGGACGCCGCGGTGAGGGCGTCGTGGTGCTCGGCGTCGGCCTCCTTGGCCACGCGGTCGAGCAGCCGGGCACCCTCCTCGAGGTCGTTGGCGAGGTCCTCGGCACCCTGGCCGGCCTCCACCTTCACCTCGACGGCGTGGTGCCAGGTGGACAGCGGGTCGCTCCACGCCTCGACGGTGAACGACCACCGGCCTTCCCGGTCGGGCACAACCGTGGCCAGCCAGCCGTCGGGCTCCGGCGGGAGCTTCGCCATGCGCACGAACGGGCCGGCCGAGTCGTCCTCGCCGGGCGCCGTCCAGACGACGTTCGCCGCGACGGCGTCGTGCCCCTCGCGGAACACGGTCGCGGTGATCGGCAGGTGCTCGCCGACCACCGCGCGGGCGGAGAAGGACCCGCAGGACACGACGGGGGCGACATCGGTGATGCCGAGGCGGAGTTCAGGGCGGCCAGTCATCGCGGCAACGCTATCGAGGTCGGTTCTGGCCAGCACATCGGCTCTGGTGGACGCCCGCCCACGGGAAGGGATCGGCGGAACGGGGGAACGCCTGGGAGCCATGGGGTTCCTGTCTCCAACTGTTGCACGGGGGGCGTGGGGGACCGGTAGTGCGGTTAGTCTCGCCCGGTGCGCGCACTCCGTCGATTCACCGTCCGGGCAGCACTGCCCGACCCCCTGTTGCCCCTGTCCCAACTGGTCATGAATCTCCGGTGGTCCTGGCACGCCGAGACCCGGGACCTGTTCGAGGCCCTCGACCCCGACCTGTGGCAGCGCTGCGGCGGTGACCCGGTGAAGGTCCTCGGCGAGGTCTCGGCCGAACGGCTCGCCCAGCTCGCCAAGGACCGGAAGTTCCTCCGGCGGCTGCAGGACGCGGTGGACGACCTGGAGGAGTACCTCTCGACGCCCCGCTGGTACCAGTCGCTCGGCGCGGAGGCCCCGGCGGGCATCGCCTACTTCTCCGCCGAGTTCGGGATCACCGAGGTGCTGCCGCAGTACTCCGGCGGCCTCGGCATCCTCGCCGGTGACCACCTCAAGGCCGCCTCCGACCTCGGCGTCCCGCTGATCGGTGTGGGGCTGCTCTACCGGGCCGGCTACTTCGCCCAGGGGCTGTCGGCCGACGGCTGGCAGCTCGAGCACTACCCGTCCCTCGACCCGCACGGCCTGCCGCTGAAGCTGCTGCGTCAGGCCGACGAGTCCGCCGTCGTCATCACCGTGCCGCTGCCCGAGGGCCGTGCCCTGCACGCCCACGTGTGGCGCGCCCAGGTGGGCCGGGTCTCGCTGCTGCTGCTCGACACCGACATCGAGGAGAACGCGCCGCTCGAGCGGGTCGTCACCGACCGGCTGTACGGCGGCGACGAGGACCACCGCCTCCGCCAGGAGATGCTGCTGGGCATCGGCGGCGTCCGGGCGGTTCGGGCCTACTGCGCCCTCACCGGCACACCGGCGCCGGAGGTGTTCCACGCCAACGAGGGCCACGCCGGCTTCCAGGGCATCGAGCGCATCCGCGAGCTCAGCGAGGCGCACGGCCTGGCCTTCCCCGAGGCGCTGCAGGCGGTGCGGGCCGGCACCGTGTTCACGACCCACACCCCGGTCCCGGCCGGGATCGACCGCTTCCCGAAGGCGCTGATCGAGCGGTACTTCGCCGGCTTCGGCGTCCCGTTGCAGGAGCTCCTCGTCCTGGGCGCGGAGGAGGATCCGCTCAAGTTCAACATGGCGCACATGGGCCTGCGGCTCGGTTCGCGGGCCAACGGTGTGAGCGAGTTGCACGGCCACGTGAGCCGCGGGATGTTCAACGACCTGTGGCCGGGCTTCGACGAGTCCGACGTGCCGATCGGTTCGATCACCAACGGCGTGCACGCCCCCACCTGGACCGCCCGCGAGCTGGTCGAGATGGGTACCCAGACGTCGAGCCAGGGCGACCCGGTCGAGATCGACGGGCCGGTGCACTTCGACGGCGTGGACAAGATCCCCGCCGCCGACCTCTGGAACATCCGCCGGACGCTGCGCTCACGGCTGGTGGACGAGGTGCGCCGCCGCATCCGCGACACGGCGCTGTCCCGCGGAGCCACCGAGGCCGAGGTCGGCTGGACCGAGACCGCCTTCGATCCCGACGTCCTCACCATCGGCTTCGCCCGGCGGGTGCCGTCCTACAAGCGGCTGACGCTGATGCTCCGCGACCCCGAGCGGCTCAAGGCGCTGCTGCTCGACCCCGAGCGGCCCATCCAGCTGGTCATCGCCGGCAAGAGCCACCCGGCCGACGACGGCGGCAAGCAGCTCATCCAGCAGATGGTGGCCTTCGCCGACGACCCCCAGATCCGGCACCGGATCGCGTTCCTGCCCGGTTACGACATCGGTATGGCCCGCTACCTCTACTGGGGCTGCGACGTCTGGCTGAACAACCCGCTGCGCCCCCTGGAGGCCTGCGGCACGTCGGGCATGAAGGCGGCGCTGAACGGTGGACTGAACCTCTCCATCCGCGACGGCTGGTGGGACGAGTGGTTCGACGGACAGAACGGCTGGGCCATCCCGACCGCCGACGGCGTCACCGACCCCGACCGGCGGGACGAGGTCGAGGCGCGGGCCATCTACGACCTGCTCGAGAACCAGGTGCAGCCGCGGTTCTACGAGCGGGACGGACA
>DATHAK010000127.1:0-61444 GCA_035296685.1 Blastococcus sp. | reverse complement strand
CGACGACCTCGTCACCGTCGCCGCACTCCCCCACGACCGTGATGTCGTCGGCCTCCCTGAGGACCTCGGCGATGAGGCGTCGCAGCGGCGCGTGGTCGTCGACCACCAGCACTCTGATCACCCGACCCGCGCTGTCGGCCGCACTGGGGGCATTCGTCGTCGTCAGATCGGCGTTCATGACAGAGAGGACGCCGTCGACCGCCGGGCATGACGTGAGCGGTTCCGACTGAGGGACCATCACGGCGGTCCGTCCACCACGAGGAGCATCGATGAGGACCCTGCACGTCGGCCTGCGCGTGGCCGATCTCGAGCAGTCGCTCGGCTTCTACCGGGCGGTCGGGTACGAGGTGGTCGGCGACGTCCCGGAGACAGGGATCGGCCACCTGACGATGCTCAAGCTCCCCGACGACGAGTTCGTCACCATCGAGCTGGTCCACCAGCCGGGGAGCGACGAGAGCGCTCGCGGCCCCGGCCTGAGCCACGTCGCCATCGTGGTGGAGTCGATGGCCACGACGCTCGCCGACCTCGCCGCTCAGGGCATCGACGCCGAGGCGCCGACGTCGCCCGACGGCTCGGAGGACTTCCTGACGTCGTCGATCACCGACCCGGACGGCAACCGCATCGAGCTGGTCCAGTGGCCGCCCGGTCACCCGGCCGGCCTCAGCGCGGCCGACTGGGCCGAGTAGACGCGAGGATCTCGATCCGTCAGCGCCAGGGGTCGGTGATCTCGCGCAGGTCGGTGAGGGTGCTGCGCAGTTGTGCCATGCGAGTCTCGCCCAGGTGGGCCGTCCACTCGGCCTCGACCCGGGCGACGACGGCACGAGACGCCTCCACGCTCCGTTCGCCGCGCGCCGCGATCCGCACGAGTCGCGCCCGGCGGTCCGCCGGGTCGGGCACGCGCTGCACGTAGCCGGCGCGCTCCAGCTGATCGACCAGGAAGCCGGCGCTCTGCTTGGTGATCCCGGCCTGCGCGGCCAGATCCGTCAGGCGGCTGCCACCGGGCGAGATCCGCTGGAAGACCCGCGCCTGCGCCGGGGTGAAGTCGTCGAAGCCCGCCGAGGCCAGTTCCTCGAACACGCGGGCCTCCATGGCGCGGTATGGCAGGAACAGCAGCAGGCCGATGTTCAGTACCTCCGTCACACTTGACGATCCTACGAACAGGTAAGAGACTCTGACCAGTTTCGTCAGAGTCTCTTACGACTTTCGAGGCGGCGCGGGATGGACCGGAACGAGAAGTGGGACGTCATCGCCGGACAGCGTCGAGTCCTGGCCGACGTCCTCGCCGGACTCGACGAGCACCAGTGGGAGCAGCCGTCGCTCTGCACGGAGTGGCGGGTGAGGGACGTCGCGGCACACCTGGCCCTCACGCCCCAGTCCCCCGGGATCCTCAGCATCCTGGCGCAGGGCATCCGAGCCCGCGGCGACTTCGACCGCGTCAACCGTTCCCTCGCGGTGACTCACGCCCAGCGGTCCCCCGCGGACCTGGTCGCCGAGCTGCGGTCGCTGGCCGGCAGCAGGCGAAAGCCGGCCATCACCACGCTGGACAACCTGCTCTTCGACACCCTCGTCCACATCCAGGACGTCGCCCTGCCGCTGGGCCTGGTCGTCCCGATGCCCCTGCAGGCGGCACGGGCAGGTGCCGAGCGCGTCTGGCGGATGGGCTGGCCGTTCTGGGCCCGTCGTCGGCTGCGGGGGCTCCGACTCACGGCCACGGACGTCGACTGGACCGTCGGGGACGGCGCCGAGGTGCGCGGACCGGTCCAGGCGCTCCTGCTGGTGCTCACCGGCCGGAGCGCGGCTGTGCTCCCGCAGTTGAGCGGGCCCGGCGTGGATCGGCTGGCCGGCACGGCATCCGGGCAGCGACGGCCACGTCGCGGGGCGGGACAGCCCGGGCGGACGTGAGGGTGCTGCGGTCAGGCCCGGTCGGCCGCAGCGTCCGCTTCCGCCTGCTGCGGTCGCGCGCCCTGGAGAGGGCGGGCGAAGCGATGCCGCCAGGCAGCGTCCTGTTCCTCGACGCTCGGCAGCCACGGCTTCCCGGCATCCGCCTCATCGCTGACCAGCCAGAGGAGGCGAGCCGTGTCCCCGAGCGGTAGCGGCGGCACCGGGATGTCGTCGTAGGGCAGTCCCGACGCTGCCGTGACGGCGAACGGGTTCTCGAAGACCGAGAACAGTCCTCGGCGGTCCCACTGCGGTGCGCGCCCGGCGATCGAGTTGGCCCACTGCCGAGCGGCCAGGATCCGGCTGTGCTGTCGGACGAGCCCCGGCAGAGCGAGATAGGCGTTCCGGACCTTGCGGTTCGCGGTGATGACGCGCGGTGTGTCGAGCTGGAACCGGTCGTCGATGTAGGGGCCGAGCCTGCGGGCCACCGCTCGGGCGCGGTGCAGAACCTCGCGGTATGCCGGCCGAAGGTGCTCCGTGATGATCGCGTCGCAGCCCTGGGCGGCTTCTCGCACCGCGGCGTCCTCGGCTCGCCGGATGGCCGTGGTCAGCAGCTCGAGGGCTTCCTGGTACAGGAGACGATCGGTCCGGGATCGGTGCATCTCCGCACACAGCCCCATCGGATCGAGCGGCCGCGAGTCCATCGCCGCGTCCACCAGTCGGGTCGCCGCTTCCTCACGCCCGAAGTGTTGGGGTGCGGCGAGCTCGAGGTCTCTCAGCAGCCGGCCGGCGTGGTGCATCTCGACGAGGCGCTCGGGCAGCGTGTAGCTCCCCGCGCGGGCGCCTTCGACGAGGTGCCCGAGGACGGAGTGCGGCACCATCGGCCAGCCGACCTCTTCCCCGGCAGCTCCGGGAGGCAACCTGGTCAACGGCTGCGTCGACGGGCCTCGCGAGAGTGACGCGCTGCCCCCGGCCCGCTGTACCGGGAGCCCCGGCCCGGCGTCCGCCGCCTCGGCAAGCGGCGCCCCCGCGGGCGCCTCATCGACGAAGCCGGGGAGCCACCCCTTCTCCGGCACCGGATCGGTGACCTTCGAGTGCCGACGTTCTCTCGTGCACACGGCCGCGAGAATCGCGACCACGATGATCGTCATCCCCGTCCAGCCGACGACACCCCAGATCCACCACGCCATGACCGTCTCCTCGTTGCGGCCCCCGCGCTGCCATGACCATGCGGGGAACGGCTCACTCTTGGCAGGGTGGGCGACGGTGCACCACTCGTTCGTGAAGGCGATTAGTCGTGCCGTGGGACACCGAGGCCCCCTTCATCACGGTCTGTGCACGCCGAGTGGAGTGCCTCGCAGTGCGACGGCCGCGGCTCACTGGCTGAGACTCCGCCCTCGACCTTCTGCAGCAGTTCCCCGACAGTCCACTCCGACGCGCACCCCCTCGCCGGTTCCGGGCGATAACGAGGACGAGACGGCCGCGTCGCCCACACCTTCCTGGGGCTCTCCTCCATGACCCCGGGGCCGAGCCCAGGCGACGCGGCCGTCTCGCCACGACGACCGCGTGCCGCCATTCCTCTCGCCCCGACCGAAGCCGGCCGGCGCGCTTCCCCACTGCGCCGAGGTGGACGCCCAGCCGCCTCCGTGACGAATGTGAAAGGAGAGCCCCGCGTGACTGGCGCACACCCCTGTGTCCCTTGCGGGCGATGACGCAGACAGATGCCTGCGGTGACGTTCTTCGACGAGAGGGGCCGGCGATGCCCTGTCTGTACTGCTTGACCGCTCACCCGCGCGGTCGGTTCTGGTTCTGCAACCGCTGCGGGCAGCTCATGCGCCTGTGCCCCGTGCCGGCCGCGGGGGTCAGCCCGCCGGGCACCGACGAGCAGACTTCCGGCGCCGGCGAACGCGGTCAGGGATCCCACGAGTCGGAACGCAGCCTGCTCGAAGCGCTCCGACGACTGAAGCTCCGCCAGGAGACGGGAACTGTCCCCCTGGACGCGTCCGGCCCGCTGGACTCAGACGAACCCCAAGCCGTTGTGCTCGACCTCGACGCGGCGCGACGCGTGAGACGAGAGCGCACGTCCTGAAGCCGGCAGCGGCCCCGGGTGAGCCGCCTCGGGCGTAGGTCAGCCGCCGCAGTGTTCTCAGTGAGGCGCTGAGCCCGGCCGGAGCGGCGCACTCCCCCTCGCCCTTCCCTGCACGGCCCTGCCACGGCCTGGTGAGACGTGGCGGAGACGCCGGACCGAGCCAGATTCGGGCCACCGCATCGAAAGTCCGCCGGCCGCCCCGACGAAGGAGATCCGTGACCATCCGAACCCGTGAGCGAACCCGCCGGGCGGTCGTCCTGAAGGGAACAGAGAGCCGCAGAGCGGTCTCGGTAGCCCGAACGGTGCTGTCCTCCTGGTCGGTGCGTCGCCCGTCACGGACTGCCCGCGCACTCTGCGCTGCCGTTGCCGCGGCCGGTCTCGTGGTGAGCCCCCTGCCGGCGTTCGGCGCGCCCGGGACGCCCTCCACCTCGGAGGACGTCGTCGCGCTCATGGCGGCCAAGGCGCACGAACTGGAGAAGATCACCGAGGAGTTCAACACCGCGCGTGATCAGCTCGAGCGCCAAGAGGCCGCCGCCCGGGTGGCGGCCGACGGGGCTGCCCAGGCCCAGACCCGACTCGCCACGGCCCGACAGCAGGTACGAGGGATCGCCCGCGCTGCATACGCCGGCGGAGGCATGAGCGACGTCCATGCCCTGCTCACCAGCGATTCGGCCGAGGACTTCGTCCAGCGGGTCTCCACCTTGAGCATGATCGCCAGTCGCCAGAACGCCGTCCTCGGCGAGGCTGCCGAAGCGGCCGAGGCCGCCGTCAGCGCGGGGGCGACCGCGCGCACGGCGGCAGCCGACGCCCAGACGATCTACGACGCTGTCGCCGCCCAGCAGCAACAGTTGCAGTCGCAGATCGACGGGTATCATGCCGAGTTCGAGCGACTCAGCGCGCAGGAGAAGCGGGCCTCCATCGAGATGGCCGGCGGACGGGTCAGCCGCGCCGACCGATCGGATCCAGCCACCCAAGGCGCGGTCGTCGCCAGCAGCCGGGCCGCGCAGATCGCCGTCGACACGGCGCTCGCGCAGAGGGGCAAGCCGTATGTCTGGGGCGCCGAGGGCCCGAACTCGTTCGACTGTTCGGGCCTCGTCGTGTTCGCCTACCAGGCCGCCGGCATCAGCCTTCCTCACTCGAGCGCCATGCAGGCGACCATGGGGCAGCCGGTCACGCGCGCCGGGCTGCAGCCCGGGGACCTGGTCGCCTTCTACAGCCCGGTCAGCCACATCGGGATCTACATCGGGAACGGTCAGATGGTCCATGCGCCGACCAGCGGTGACACGGTGAAGGTCGCGAGCATCGACGCCGTCGGCAGCATCACGGCCATGCGCCGCATCGCCGGGTGACGGACATCGCTCCCCCCAGCGGACGCCGCACGACGTCCGACGCCTGCTGCTGGAGTGCAACCGGTCTCAATCCCTGGCACGACGCACCGCCGCGCACCTGAGGCGGATGGACCCGTGTTCACTCGGGGTGCATGGCGCTACCACGTAGCGACCTGGACGGGCTGCGTGACCGGGCGACCGGGTGAGGGTGGAGCGTCAGAATTCTGCAACCCGCCCGCGGCGCCGGCCCCGGATGAGAAAGCTGCCGGCGGTCAAGGCCGGGACGATGCCTCACTGGATGTTCGACCTCCGGGTCGACCGGGTCCCTGGCCTGGTTCGATGACCAGTGTGGTGGAGCGGATGTCGGGCGGAACGGGAGACTCGGGAGCCGCGCCGGCGAACACTCTTCCGGAGTGCGGCGCTGGACTCCACGGTGCTCGAGGACGCGGTGGGCACCCAGGACACCGGGACGCAGCCGATCGCGGCGATCCGCCGGGTGGCCCGGGAGGTGCCCGGCGCCGCGGAGGTCATGCGGGGCGCACTGCACCGAGCACGACTACGACGACCCGGGCAGACCGGTGATCGCCGGGAACGACCCGCAGGCCCGCGCGGCGCTGGTCGCCGCGCTGGTGAGCGACGCGCACCGGCTGCTCGGTCACCTGCCCGAGCAGCAGCTGGGACCGCGGGAACTCGAGGCGGTGGCCCTGCTGGCGCTGGTCGCCGGCCAGGACGTCGAGCCGGTCGAGGACACTGACGGCACCGACGGCCGCTGGCGGATCGCCCGGAAGGTCGCCGAAGACCGGGTGTCTCCACCGTCGATCCCGACACCCGGCACGCGCACAAGACCGTGCACCGGCGCACCGACGGGTTCAACGATGACCTGGTGGCCGAGCCAGACACCGGGCTGCTCACCGGCTGCACACTGACCAAGGCCAGCGGCCGCACACCGGCGACGCCGCCGTCGGTCTCACGCTGCTGGCCGCTGACTCCACGATCGGCGAGCAGGTGGAAGTCCTGGCCCCTTCGGCCCACGGCAGCGGGCCGGTGCTCGCCGGGCTGGCCGCCGCCGGACACAGCCCACTGATCAAGCCCTGGCCGACCCGCTCACTGATCCCGGACGGGTTCACCGCCGCCGACTTCACCGTCGACGAGGGCGCCGGCACGCTAACGTGCCCGGCCGGGCACACCGTGGCGCTGACCCCGGTCAAGCAGGCCGCCAAGTTCGCCGGCCGCTGCACCGGCTGGGCCCTCCGGGGCCGCCGCACCACCATCCCGCGCGGGCGCACCGTGTCGATCGGCGAGAATGACGCGGTGCAGCGCGCCCACCGCGCCCGCGCTCACGACCCGGACCTAGCCGCTTACCGCCGGCCGATGAGCCAACCGCAGCATCGCCTGGATCACCCGCGGCGGGCACCCGAGGAGTGCCCTACCACGAAGTGATCAAGAACGACTCCTGGCTGCACCTCCGCGCCGCCGCGATCAACCTCCGCCGCCTACTCACCCTCGGACTGACCGGCACCCCCGGCAAGTGGGCGCTGACGTCTTGACCGCCACCACCCAACGCGCCACCGTGAACGGCGGGCAGGGCGACCTCTTCGTCGCACCCCCGGGTGCTGACCCGACTGCAGCCCGGACTGCCGCGAGGCGCCCTGTCCCTCGTTCATCTGGTTCCTGGCCGGCCCTCATGGCGTCGTGGTCCAACGCAGGAGCCGCGGCCCGAGCTCCAGCTCTGCAGTCATGAAGACCCCGAGAACCCGCGCCGGACACGTCTTGCGGTTTCCCCGTACCAGCGACGGAGCCCACGCCCGACGGCGGGAGGCGCGGGACGTGCAGAGGATCCCTCGCACGTGGCACCCGAGGCTGCGGTATCCACCTACCGGTCAGCGTGGGCACGGTGGCGCCGATGCCGAGAACGGCGATCTCGTGGCCGTCAGCGGACGACGGCCACGACACCGCCGATCTCACGGGCGGTGTGTCAGGCGGTGAGGGCCTGACCCTGCCAGGCATCCGACGACGGCTGTGCGGATCCGCGCCTGTCCAGATCGCGCAGGTGAGACTCCAGAGTGGACCGCAGACAGGTGCGGTACTCGCGCTCGACGGTGCGCAGGCGCGTGATCTCACGCTCCAGGCGGCCGCGCTTTTCCTCCAGCGCGTCCCCGATCTCCTTGTGCAGGCGCTCGGCCTCTTGCTTCAGTGCCGCAGCCGCGGACCGGGCCTCGCGCTCCATAGTCTCGGCGCGGGTTCGGGCGTCGTTGATCATCGAGTCGGCGCGCGTCCTGGCCTCGCTGACCATCTGCGTGCTCTTCGCGCTGGACTCCTTGACCATCTGCTCGCTCGTGCTCTTGGCGTCGGCCACCATCTGCTCGGCCTTCTGCCTGGCCTCGCCGACGTAGCGATCGGCCGTGTCGGTCGCCAGCGCCAGCATCCGCGAGGCACGCAGGTTGTCGTTCTCGCGCGGCTGTGCCGCCGGGGGCGGCGAGGCCGGGGCCGGAGCGCCGGGCGGCTCGTCAGCGACCGTGCCGGCGCCGTTGACCAGTAGCTCGTGGTTCTCCTCGATCAGGCGGGCCAGTTCGGCCTCCACCACGTCGAGGAACGCATCGACCTCGTCCTGGTCGTAGCCTCGCGTGCCGGTCGCCGGCTTCTTGAACACGACGTTGTGCACGTCGGCAGGGGTCAATGGCATCGCAATCACCTCGGGTAGGACGGCGGGAACAGGATGAGCGGTCACGCGGCGACGCCGAGTCGAAAGACGAAGCTACGCAGCCTGTAGACGATCGATGCACCGGCCGCCCCAGCGGGGGAGCCGGTCTCTTCAGCGGTTCCGGCGAGATGGCGCCCGGCGAGACGCCGGCCTGTGGGACCACGCCTGTCGGGCGACTCTCCAACAGGTCGGCGGCCGAGCGGCACCCGAGACGGTGGACTGGCCGTCGAGCGTCGGCCCCGACAGGCGGACGGGCAAGCACACGGCCGTTGGCGAGTCATGTCATTCCGGGTAGGCCGATCGACCGCCTAGCGGCCAGCCTCGAAGGTTTGGCGGACAGGGCGGAACTGGCCCGCGCTCGCTGCTCGCGCTCGTAACGGTCCGTCGACACGGTGCCCAAAGTGATGACGAGGCCCATCAGCACCAAGAATCCGATCACGTTCATAGCCGGCCACACCATCGACTGCTCGCTCTCCCCATCGCCCATGGAGCGTGGATTTCCCTAAAGTGGTCGGCGACCGTGCTCGGCGCCCATGACGCGACCGCCGAAACACCGCCGCGCTTCATCCAGTTCATCGCCCTCGGTCAGCGCAGCGGTCCGCCTCGGCGAACATCCTCCTCAATTGCCACAGCCGCCCCGCAAGAAGCCGAAGTCGGCCGGCAGCGGGCTGTGAACGATCGACCCGACAGGCGGGCGTGCGGTTTCAGCCTGATGACGGCGCCCTCAGAGGGGGCGCGCGTCGTGACCACTCGGCGCGCCGCGGGGCGCCGTCCTCAGGACCGACCTAGCGCCAGCAAGGCCCAGCACCGGAGGGCCGACGAACGTGCGGAGCATTCCACCGCTGCATGCTCGGAGACTTCGACGGCGTCGGCAGCGGTCTCTCAGCGGATGCCGTCGCACCAGTCGGCGACCGAACGCTTACCGGATCGACGCGACGTCGGCCCGCGGCCGTCCCGATCGGGGCCGCGGAGTTTTCGTCGTCGAAGCGCACCCCTGCAGCGGTTCTGGGCGATGAGTCAAACGGGACGGCCGCGTCCGTAGACCTCCCTGGGGCGATCCTCACTAGGCCCCTGGGCCGCGCTCGAAGCGACGCGGCCGTCTCGCCATGTCCACGGTGCCCAGCTATCCCTCTTCGGGATTGAGAAGCCGGCCGGACCGCCGCATTCCCGGTCGAGAAGGCTCTGGCGCGCACTGGGCCGTCCCGGGTGCGCCGCCCGTTCGACCGGCAGGTTGCCGCAGCGCAGCTGCCCACCGGCGCGCCGCCCCCGTCGGCCTGGCGAACGCGCCGCCGCTTCTGTCACGGATGTGAGAGGAGAGCTCGGCGTGACTGGACACCCCGTGGGCCTTGCGCGCGATGACACGGACACAGCCCCGTGCGCTGACGTTCCTTGACGAGAGGGATCGGGGATGTCACTGCTTGACCGCCTACCAGCGTGGTCGGTTCTGGTTCTGCAGCCGCTGCGGGGAACTCATGCTCTTGCGCCCCCTGTCCGCCGAGGGCGTCCGTCCGCCGGGTACCGGCGAGCAGAACATCGACGCTCGCGAACGCGGACGGCACCCGGTGGGCTCCGACGGGGTTCGCTCGTGGCCCCGGCGGAGCACGGAACCATCTGCGCCTCGACAGCAGAATCCGAAACCGTCGGCACGCTCGGGTCGTAGATGCCCGGAACTGGATGGTGCCGCTCACACGAGTGGAGTTCGTTCATGGACCGGCGGCCGAGCATCCGGACGCGTCAAGCCCGCCGAAAAAGGACGTGCCGGCAGCCGTCGTGCTGGACCTGGACGCGGCGCGGCGCCTCAGAGAAGGGCGTACGCCCCTGAGGCCGCAGGCGCCGGCTCAGTACGCCGTGGAGCCACCGTGGCGTGCCGCCACGGCTCGCCCACGGCGCGGCACGGACAAAGTCAGCAGCCGGGTCGGCTCCACGTCGGGCTGCGGTACCGGTCCCGTGGATGAGGGCCACCACGACGGCAGGGAAGCCCCGGCCTCGTGCCCGCCTCGCGACCCGGAGCGGCGACTCGCAGGGACGTCGGTCCATCGGGACCCCGAGGTCCGGACCTCGTGGTCCCTTCCCGAGTCGCCGATCCCCGGGAGCGCCCGGTGCCGGCTTGTCTCGGATCCGACGGCGTCCCAGGGTGCACGGACCAGCGACGTCCGGCCCGTTGCCCCGTCGGCACGGGCCGGCTCAGCGAACTCGCGAAGGCCCTGCTGATCGTTCCATCCACCGCCTGACTCGGACCATGTCATCTGCTCCATCCGTCCAGCCGGGAGCCGCGGAAGGAGCGGGAGCGACCGGGTGGGTGGGCAGCCGCGGTACTCCGGCAGTCGCACGTCGTGCAGGTCGGCCCATGCCGTCTTCTCGTCGCCCCGCTCGTTGACCCGAACCATCACACGGCAGGAACTCCCCTCCTCCTGTCGCCACCCGACCATCCATCCGAGGACCCAGTTCCCGTCGCGAAGGACCTCGACGTCCGGCGGCTGGCTCATGAACTCCAGTGCTCGACCGAGGTTGGTCTCTGACACCAAGCGCCTCCATGGCTCTGACCCGCGCGCTCTGAGGCGCCTGACCGCCTCCGACGCTAGGTCAGGAATTTGCGCCAGCCCGAGCAACACGCCCGAACGACGTCGACAAGTCGACATGGGCAAGAGCTCACTCGGCCTCCCGCGTTGTGACGTATGTGTCGCTGGCGTACGGGAGTGGCTGCCACGGAACCCCGTGCCCTAGCGCGGCGATGCCGTAGATGAGGCGGTCGCCGGGACCGTCGCAGTGTCGACAGTTCCATGGAGGGGATCGGGATGTCCGGTGCGCTTGCCACGGGGCCCTGCGGCGTGGCAAGTCCTGGTGGCGACCCTGCTGGCCGGGGACGCCACGGGCCGGCGGGCGAGGGTCACATCCCCGGGCGTTGCAACACCAGCCTCAGTTGACCCAGGTGTTGTCGACATGTCGACCGGTAGACGTAGCGTGATAGGCCCTGTGCGATCCGTAATGAATCCGGCCCTCTCGCCTCGGAGGTCTGGTGATCTGAGTGCGGTCGAACCGCCCGATGTCAGGTGCGACGACCTACCCAGCAGCCCCTACTGGAGGTTCCAGCTTGCCCATCGGAACGACGTTCCCGGAGGTCTTGGCGGCGGCACAGGCCGGCGCCGCATGGGCGTTCGAGGTCCTGTATCGCGACCTCGCCCCGGCGGTCACCGGCTATCTGCGCCTCCAAGGTGCGCCCGAGCCGGATGACCTGGCCAGTGAGACCTTCATCGGCGTCTTCAACGGCCTCGCCGCCTTCCGCGGCGACGAGGCGGGCCTGCGCGGCTGGGTCTTCACCATCGCCCGGCGGCGCCTGGTCGACGACTGGCGGCGACGGGGCCGACGACCCGTCCCTGTCGAGGACGGTGCCGACGCCCTGCGCGAGTACAGCGGAGGCGACGTCGAGGAAGAGGCGCTGGCCTTGATGGGTTACCGCACGGTTCACGAGCTGTGTGCGCGCCTGCCCGATGACCAACGCGACGTGTTGCTGCTGCGCATCCTCGCCGACCTGACCGTGGAGCAGGTCGCCGCGGTACTGGGCAGGACCGCCCCGGCCGTGAAAGCCCTGCAGCGCCGCGCCTTGGCGACCTTGCGCAGTGACATCTGTGACACGAGTGATTTGGCTGCGTCCTGATGAGGCCGGCCGGCGATGTGGGAGATGAGATGACCAACGACTGCTTCGACGAAGCCTTCGAAAGCTACCTGGCGGGACGCCCGGTAGCCGCGCACGCGGCAGCCCTCGTCGCGTTCGGCGACGACGTGCGAGCAGCGGCGGCTGCCCCCGGGCGACCCAGCCCTCAGCTGGCACAGATGCTGACCCGAGGTCTCCTCGGCGCATCGGACATGGCCGTCGTCGGGGCGGTGCCGGTTCCCCGCTCGGCAGAGGCGGGCGGGCCCCGGCGGAGGAGGCGCACGGTGTTCGGAGTTCTGACCGCCGCCGCGGCCAGGTTGACCCCCGCCGGAGCCGTCGCTCAGGCCTCCTTGGGCCTGGGCCTCGTCCTGGCCGGCGTGACGGGAGCAGGAGCCGCCGGGGTCCTTCCCGGTCCGGTCCAGGACGAGGTGTCGGCCGTGTTCGAGGCCGTGACGCCGTTCGAGCTGCCCCACTCCTCGGACGACCGGTCGACCGCGGATGAGGACTCCGCCACGCCGGTGGCCGTCGTTCCCGAGACCGGAGAAGCGCAGGACGGCGAGTTCCCGGCCGACACCCCGGCGCCGGCGGAGTTCGGCCAGGGGGTCAGCGGAGCCGCGAAGGACGACGGCGTCGCCGGACACGAGATCAGCGAGCAGGCTCGCGCCACTCACGGGCCCGAGGTCCCGGCGACGGAGCGGCCGGTGCCGGCCAACCCCGCCCCGGATCGGGGAGAGACCCGTGGGCCCGCACCCTCGCCGGCGAGTCCTGCCCTGCCGGGCTCGTCGGCAGATCCGGAGCCCGGACGTCCCTGACGTGCAGCGGGGTGTGGCTCTGGCGCGCCACACCCCGCTCGGTCCCGGGGTGGCGGGTAGGCCACAGTGCTTCCACAGGGAGATCAGCGTGAACCAGGACTGTCGCTTCGTCGGGGATCGCTACGAGCTGCTCGGTCTGCTGGCGACCGGCGGTATGGGGCAGGTGTGGCGGGCCCGAGACCTCGGGCTCGACCGGCCCGTGGCCGTCAAGGTGCTCCGCCCCAGGTTCGCCGCGGACACGGCCGCAGTGACCCGGTTCCGGAGCGAGGCCCGGCTGTCCGCCCGCCTGACGCACGCGAACATCGCCACCGTCCACGACTACGGGGAAGCGCGGCTCGGGCCGGGACCGTACGCAGACCGCGTCGCTTTCCTGGTCATGGAGTTGGTTGACGGCGAACCGCTCTCGGCGGTGCTGCGGCGGGAAGGTCGCCTTCCGGCGAGCCACACCCTGGAGATCCTGCGACAGACCGCGGCCGGGCTGGCCGCCGCTCATGCGGCCGGCGTCGTCCACCGCGACGTGAAGCCGGCCAATCTCCTCCTCGGCTCCGATGGGGTCGTCAAGGTCACCGACTTCGGGATCGCCTGGTCCAGCTCGAACGATCCGCTGACCGGGACCGGGGAGGTCATGGGCACGGCGCAGTACCTCTCGCCGGAGAGGGCGCTGGGCGACCCGTCCGGCCCGGCCAGCGACGTCTACGCACTGGGCATGGTGGCCTACGAGTGCCTTGCCGGCCGACGGCCGTTCGAAGGTGCCAGCCCGGTGCAGGTGGCGCTCATGCAGGTGAAGCGGGCACCCGACCCGCTTCCGGAGGACGTCCCCGAGGACGTGCGCAGGCTGGTGGCCCGGATGTTGGCGAAGGACCCCGAGGAGCGATTCCCGGACGGCGCCGCGCTGCTCCGGGCGGTGGAAGACCTCATGGCGTGGTGGGCGGAACACCCTGAGCCGGACGAGGCCGAGACGACGGTTCTGCCGGTCGCCGCTTCCCAGACCGGACCCGTGGACCTGAGCGCGACGGGAGCCGGCGCTTCTCGGCGCCCCAGGCATGCGGCCCACCGCAGTCGACGGTCCGGGCGGCTCCTGGTCGCGCTCGTCGCGGTGCTGGTTTTCGTCGCGCTCATGGTGGCGGCGCTCGGGGGCACCGATCGCACGCCGGGGCCGGTGGCCGGACATACCGCCACCCCCACTGGACGTACCGCCACCCCCACGACATCGGCCACGATCCGGATAGCCGCCGAGGACTACATGGGCCGGCCCGTGGGCGAGGTCGAGGCGTCGTTGTCGGGCCTCGGCATCTCCGTACAGCTGCAGGCGGTCCAGACGGCCGACGCACCGGACGGCGCGGTGCTCGCCGTCGACCCCGCCGGGGAGCTGCGCCAGGGGCAGACGGTCACCGTCACCTACGCAGTCCCACCGCCCCCCGCCGCTCCGGCGGCAGAGCAGGGCGGCGCCCCCGATCCGAATACCGGCACGCAGACTCTCGATCCCGGCGACACGGCCACGCAGCCCTCCACCGCCCCTGAGACCAGCGCCGGCCCCGGCAACAGCGGCCACGCCCCCTCGACTGGTCGCGGCAACGGCCGCGGCAACGACTGAGCACGGCCGACCGACGCTCTGCCTGAGGCGGCGCTCCCTCGACCGCCCCCGGATCACCAGGCCGCACGAGACAGCGAGCCATCGCTTCCTCGCTCCCCCGCGCAGTCGTGCGCGGTGCCGGCGAGCCGGCCCCGGTCCGTTCCCCCACCCGGCCGCACGAGCCTGCGGCATTTCTCCCGGCCCGGGCGCCTTCGGTGGCGTCGAGACCGCCTACGTCATCGGCGGGTCGTGCGACCCGTACGGGACGACGGAGGTCGAACCCATGGTGGAACCTGCCTTCGGGAGGCGTCTGTGACGGGAGTGCACGAAGGCCACACGAGTGACGGTGCAGCGCCGCTGGCCGGCTCGGGCGCGATGACCAGAGTGAGATGCCCGCAACATCGGGATCACGATCTCGGATCTGACCCGGCCATCTCGCCCGATCAGGGCCCGCGCCACTGGCAGATATGACCGAATTGTCGATACGTCGACGTATCGATCCACCCGTTCCGATCGCCGTTACCACGCGACGGACAGGCGAACCCGTACCGGCTTCGTCGACGACTCCAGGAAGAGATCATGCGCCGCCTCCTTCTCTCGTTCGCCACCGCAGCATGCTCATTCGGCTTCGTGCTCCTGTCGGCGTCGCCCGCCTCCGCGGAACCGACGGATGACCACCGCGTCTCCTTGTGTCACGAGACGGCATCCGGCTCGCACCCGTACGTGCTGATCACCATCGCGGAAGCGGCCAGGGACGCCCACGAGGGGCACGGCGACGACGTGCACGTCGACCTCGAGCCGGGCGACCCGGGCTTCGGCCTCGCCGCATGCCCCGCCGGAGTCTCCGCCGCCGGCGAGGAGCCGGCCGGGGCCGGCGACGACACCCCGACCCGGCCCGGCACCACGCCGCCCCCGCTGGGCGCCGGCATTCAGGCCGTCCCGCCGACCACCGAGCAGGCCGCGCCGGCCGCGGACGTCCCGGCCCCCCCGAGCATCGACCAGAACGAGCCGGTCGCGAGCATTCCCGCTGCCCCGTCGAACACCGACGAGCGCGTGCTCGCAGCGGCCGCCAGCGCCCTCGACGCAGCCTTCGGCGAGTCCCAGGCGTCGGTCGTGCCGGCGGGAGCCGTCGCGGCCGGGGACGGGAGCTCCGCGACGGACGGGCGAGGGACTTTGCCTTTTGCCGTCGGTGGGGCCGCCCTGGCCGCGGCCGCTGGCGCCGCCTTCGCCGCACGACGGAGCTCTCGGGCGAGCGACTGAGCCTGCTCGTGTTGCACATCGAGGACGCCGGCACATGCGGCCCGGCGAGCCGCGGAGCGGTCCATGAGGGACCGGAACCGGGCCCAGCCCACCGCCGTGCTCCGCGTGTGTGGGCATGCGTCTCCGCGCTGCTCGCACTGATCGGTGCCGCAGCCTTTGTCGTGCTCCCCACGGACGCCGGCTCCCCTGCTCGGCTCGAGGTGCCCGCCGCCGTCGAGTCGCCACTCGGCCCGACGGGCATCCGCGAGGCCGGACCCACCGACGACCGATCGGGCGGCCCTCCGCGCCTGCCCCCGAGCGATCCCGTCCGGCTGCAGATACCGGCCCTCGGAGTCACGTCCGCCGTCGTCGGACTCGGGCTCCGACGGAACGGCTCGATGGAGGTCCCGGCGGGGGCCTTCCCCGTGGGGTGGTACGTCGGAGGCCCCACACCCGGTGAGCTGGGACCCGCCGTCATCGCCGGACACGTCGACTGGAAGGGGGAACGCGGGGCCTTCTACGGCCTGCGCGAACTACGTCCGGGCGACGCCGTGGTTGTCGACCGCGCCGACGGCACGGCCGCGGCCTTCCGAGTGGATCGGGTCGAGAGGCACGACAAGAGCGACTTCCCCACGGACAGGGTGTACGGGGAGATCGGTCACGCGGGCCTGCGACTCATCACGTGCGGTGGCGTTTTCGACGAGGGGGCCGGGGAGTACAGGGACAACGTCATCGTCTTCGCCAGCCTCGTCGCGACCGGCTGACACGGGGCCGCCCGCTCGCCCCACGACCGGCCAGCGTCAGCTCCCCGTCGTCGGTCGGCCAGACTCCGCTCGCCGAGTCGCGCGCCGCTCACTCGTCACCAGTACGTCCGGCTGCCCGGTGACCCTTGTCCTTCGGCAGGGAGAGAGGCTCTGCGACCTGGCCGTCGCCCGTACGGCTGACGCACGGCCCCGTCCGGCGACCGGACATCCCCTGATCCCCCGGTGGACGGTCCGGCGCACGTTCGGGTACGGGGAGCCAGCCCGTCGTAGGTCGTCGGCACGCCCGCGGCGGAGGCGGCCGCCGGCTCGGTGCAGCCCCTGTTCACACCAGCACCGCGGCAGGAGTCGGTGCCATGGCTCCACACGGGAACCCGAAGCCACGGCCGGTCGAGCGGGCGTACGACGATCTGGGCGGCTGTTGACCGTCCAGGGGTTGGCGGTCGCTCCTTCGGCAATGATCGCGCGCCCCCGCGCACACGGGATCGGCGAACTGCGGCTGGCGCGAGAACAGATTGCAGAGCCGGCTCGCCAACAGTCTCCGGGCCGCTCTGCTCCGCACAGGCGATGACGACCCCCGTCCCCCGCGGGCAGCGGTCGACGCACGCGTGCATGCCGGTGTGGGCAGGGCGGGCGACCCCTCCCATGACCGGCAGCAGGCCTCCGCCTGCGGCCAGGACCTCGACGACATTGTGCCGGGCACGACGACGTGCACGTCCGGGGCCGGTCGGGCGGCACTCAGCAGAGGTCTACTGCTGCGACTGGTGGGACTGGTGTGACTGGTGGGGCACGCGGGAGAGGGCACCGACTCGCGAGCCGGTCGGCGCACCCCTCCGTCCCCGTCCAGCGATGACCTGGTTGTGATGACCGCGGCTTCGAGTGCCCCCGTTCGAATGAGTTCAACGGCCCGGCGGAGGCGACCGTGACGAACCTGCGGAGGGTCGTCACCTGGTTGGCCGTCGCACTGGTCCTGCTCTACGTGATCAATTCTCCGGAGCACGCCGCACAGGTGGTCCGGAACGCCGGCGGCGGCCTCGTCACCGCCGCGTCCTCGCTGGTCTTCTTCGTCGGCTCCCTGAGCTAGCAGCACGAAGGCAGGCCCGCCCGGGTCGTTGCGGTCCACGGACCCGTTCCGCGCCGAGCGGCCAGCGCAGTGATCCGGGCAACGTCCCCACGATGACGATCAATGGAAGGACCTGCAATGTTCTGTCTGCAATGCGACTCTGCACACCCGCGTGCCCGATTCTGCTTCCGGTGCGGGAAGAAGCTGCTCTTGACCGCTCCGTACGGGCAGGGGGCGTTGTCTGGGGCACGCTCGGCCGCCGCCGGCGAACCGGCCAGCAGCCCCGGCTCTGCGAGAGCACGATGACCGCGGAGCAGCCGGGCGACCCAGCCCACGCCCTCGGAGAGACCATCGTGACGACGGCTGGTGAGGATGTGGCAGAGCCGCCTGCCAGCATTCAGCGCCTGTACGACACCGCACTGGAGCGGGCGGCGGTCGACGGCTCCCCTGCTTCCCAGCGATACCTCTCCGTACTCCTCGCGGCGTCCTGATCCATCCGACGAACCGCATGCGCGCAGTCCGGCGTAGACCGCCGCTCGTCGCGACCAGTTCAGACCAGGCCTACCCATCCGTGCTCGACCGTCGGAACGGTCACACGGCTGACCACCTCAAGGGGTTCGTATGACCGCCATGTCCCAGGCCGTCCGGGAGACCCGGGACGGCGAGACCGTGATGGAGATCCAGGACGGCGAGGACGTCGGAGCTCCCGACCTGGACGCGATCGAGCGCATGTACGAGGAAGCCAAGGCGTGCATCGCCGAGGCGACCGGCTGGCCGGCACCGGAGACCGCCGACCCGTGGCCGGAGACGGAGGCGATCGACGTGGGCGCCATCACGCCTCCGGCGCCGTCGAGGAGGTCGGGTCCGGCGCCGGATCCCACGTCGGCTCCTGGAGCGGACGAGTCGCCGGCGTCTGCCCTGGCCACGGATCGTCTGGCGGTCGCCCCTCGTCCGTGGCGTCGCTGGTTCTCCCCACGAGCCAGGGAGTCCGGCGCTCCCCGCTGACCTTCGGCCGGCGGTCGTCCGCACGACGACGGCCGTGCGGAGGGAGTGCCTCCGTTCAGGCCCGGTCGGCCGCCGGGTCCGCCTGGACCTGCTGCGGGGGCGCGGTCCAGCTGGCGAGGAGGGCAAGCTTCTCCTCCGTCGGCGACGCGGGCTCGGCGGTGTAGACGGCGAGGGTCAGTCCCGGGTCGGCAGGCAGGGCCATCGTGTTGAACACGAGGTCGAGGTCGCCGACCACCGGGTGGCGCAGCCGCTCGGCACCGGTGAGGTGCAGACGCACGTCGTGGGCGGCCCAGCGGGTGCGGAAGCCCTCGCTGCCCGTGGCGAGCTCGCCGACGAGGTCGGTCAGCGCGCGGTTGTAGGGATCGCGGCCGACCTCCGTGCGCAGGATCGCGACGGTGGCGTCCGCGGTCGTCTCCCACGCCGGATAGAACTCCTGGGCCCGGGGGTCGAGGAAGCAGAGCCGGGCCATGTTCGCCGACCCGTCGGCGGAGTCGAACACCTGCGTGAAGAGGGCGCGCCCCAGCGGGTTTTTCGCCACGATGTCCAACCGTGCGTTGGTCACACAGGCAGCGGCCGTGGTCATCGCGTCGAGCACTTGCTGGATGCTGGGCCGGACCTGCTCCGGACGGGCGCGACGGCGGGGGTCCGCGAGTGCCGGCCCGGGCCGCCCGGGCGAGGTCGAACAGGTGCACGTGCCCGGCGTCGTCCAGCCGCAGCGCGGGCGATGGCCCCGAGCACGCTGTCGGAGGCGCCGCGCAGGTTCCCCTTCTCCAGCCGGGTGTAGTAGTCGGTGGAGACGCCGCGAGCTGGGCGACCTCCTGCCGGCGCAGTCCGGGCACCCGGCGGCCCTACCCGCTCGTATCCGGCCACGAGATCGTCGGCGTCGTCGCCGAGGTGGGACCGGCCGTCACCCGCCACCGGGTGGGCGACCGGGTCGGCGTCGGCTGCATGGTCAACTCCTGTCGCGAGTGGGCCAACTGCCGCAACGACACGAGCAGTACAGCCTCAGCGGCATGACGCCGACCTACGGAGCCGTCGACCGGGACGGCACGATCCCCAGGGCGCTACGCCACCCACCTGGTCGTCGACGCCGACTTCGTCCTCCGGGTGCCGGACGACATCGACCCCGCGGCCGCCGCGCCGCTGCTGTGCGCCGGCATCACCACCTGGGCCCCGCTGCGCCGCTCGGGCGCCGGGCCGGGCAGGAAGGTCGCTGTCGTCGGCCTCGGCTGGCTCGGGCACATGGCCGTTCAGCTGGCCGCCGCCATGGAAGCGGAGGTGACGGTGCTGTCGCAGTCGCTGAAGAAGCAGGAGGACGGCTTCCGCCTCGGTGCCGACTCCTACACCAGCGACCCGGACACGTTCTCCCGGCTGGCCGGCCGGTTCGACCTCGTCGTCAACACCGTCAGCGCCTCGATCGACGTCGATGCCTACCTGTCGCTCCTGGCGGTGGACGGCGCGCTGGTCAACGTGGGCGCCCCGGCCGAGCCGCTGAGCCTCGACGTGTTCTCCCTCATCGGCGTACGCCGCACCTTCGCCGGCTCGATGATCGGTGGCGTCGCCCTGACCCAGGAGATGCTCGACTTCTGCGCCGAGCACGGCATCGGGGCCGAGGTCGAGGTGATCTCGGCCGACCGGATCAACGAGGCCTACGAGCGCGTGCTGGCCTCCGACGTCCGCTACCGGTTCGTCATCGACACCGCGACCCTGGGATGACCTCCGGCGGCTGACCCGCCCGGCCGGGCCGGTGGCGTCGCCCACCGACCCGGCCGGACGGCGGCGTCCGAGCAGCGGCTCGGACGCCGTTCATCGCCCTCGTGCAGCGCCGCACGGGACGGGTCACGGGTCTCAGCGAGGCGCTGGGACGACGCCTGGAAGTGCCGTTCGAAGGGCACGCCACCATCGCCGTGCAGGGGCAGGCACCTCGTCTTGCGTACTCGATGCCGCGTCCTGCTCCGTACTCGGTTTCTTCGCGTCCGTCTGGGAGCGCATCTCGTCGATGACGGGCCGCTCCGCGAGGTACTTCGCTGCCACGCTCATCGCCGCGGTCGGTGGTGTCGCGGTCTCCTCCACGACCGGCGGTTTCGCCAGGCTGAGCTCGATCTTCTCCGTCTCGGGGTGCGGAGCGGATGCGTCCTGTGCCGCGGGCTCCACGACGCCGGCGAGGCGGGCGATGGACGCCCTGGCCTCCTCGTAGCTTTTCTGGATGGCGGCCAGCTGCGGGGCGGCGATGTCGCCGCCCGCCGGCTCCCCGGCCGCTCCGTCCGGGCCTGTCGAGAGGACCTCGCCGTCCTGGCCTTCCCCGACAGATGCAGCATCTCCACGTTCCTCGACGGCGTCCGGCTGAGTCATGAGAGTCCCTCCTGTGCCGCTGAACCCTGCAGAACGCGGCGACGATCGACTGTGCCCGGGGAGACCGCGCCCCGTGCCGGAGGCACTGACCCCACGAAGGAAATACGGGCGGTTGCCGGGGCGCGGCCACCTCACTCCAGTCATCGCCGGAAGGCTCTCCAGGGGTCCGCGCTCGTACCGGGATCGACCGCGGCGCGAGAAGAGACCGCCGGAGCAGACCTGGCTGACCGCTGCTGGCCGACCGCGCCGATGGTCTCAGCCGTTGCCGCGACCGTTGCCTCGGGCGTTGCCGTTGCCGTTCCCGCTGTTGCCGGGCGCGGCCGTGGTCACGGGTGCGGCGGTGGTCTCGGGAGCGGTCGCGGTGCCGCCCTGGGCGTCTCCGCCCTGCTCCTGGGCCGGCGCGGGGGTGGGGGTGGGAACCGGGACGGGTGCGACGGCGGGCGTGATGGTCACGACCTGCCCCCGGGAGAGCCGGCCCACCGGCTCGACCCCGAGCACCGCGCCGGCTGGGGCTTCCGCCGTCTCGGTGGGCTGCACCTGCACCGACAGGCCCAGGCTCGTCAGCGCGGCCTCGACCTCCGCGACCGGGCGTCCCAGGTAGTCCCCCGCGTCCACCTCTACCGTCGAGACCGCCGGCACTCGGGGCGCCGCCTCAGGCGCCGGCGAGCGGTCCCCGCCCCACGAGAGCAGGCCGGCCACGACCGCCGCGAGAATTAGCAGCACGATCAGCGGCCTCAGGAACCGGCGGACCGGTCGACGGCCGGAGGCCGCATGCCTCGGCCCGGCGGTCGTGCCGCCGTCCGCCCGGCGAGGGTGCGCGGGCCCCCGCTCGAGTTGACGATCGGCCACCGTCAGGACCGTCGTTCCGTACCCGTCGGGCTGCGGGGACGAGTCTCGCTCGGCCAGGACGTCCTCCACAGCGCTCAGCAGGGCGGCGCCGTCCGGGAGGCGCTCGTCCGGATCCTTCACCAAGAGGCGCTCCACCAGCTGCCGCACCTCGTCCGGCACGTCGGCCGGCAAGGGATCGGGCGTCTGGTTGATGTGCATGAGGGCGGTCTGCAGGGGGCTCTCGCCCTCGAAGGCTCGTCGGCCGGCCAGGCACTCGTAGGCCACCATGCCGAGGGCATAGACGTCGCTCGCCGGACCGGCCTTGGCTCCCCAGACCTGCTCCGGCGCGAGGTACTGGGCCGTGCCCAACACCTCTCCGGTGCGGGTCAGCGGATCGCTGGCCTCGGTCCACGCGATCCCGAAGTCCGTGATCGTGACGGTGCCGTGCGGGCCCAGGATGAGATTGCCCGGCTTCACGTCGCGGTGGACGACGCCGGCCGCATGGGCTGCAGCCAGCCCTGCCGCGGTCTGCCGCATGATCTCCAGCGTCCACCCCGCGGGGAGCCTGCGTTCCCGCTGGAGCACCGTGGACAGCGCCTCGCCCTCGACCAGTTCCATCACCAGGTAGGCCAGCCGATCCACGCGACGACCGGGGGCGAGTTCCACCTCCCCGTAGTCGTGCAGCGCGGCGATGTTCGGATGGGCGAGTGCCGCGGACAGCCGGGCCTCGGTCCGGAACCGGCTCAGGGCGGCCGCGTTCCCGGTGTGGTCCCGACGGAGGACCTTGACAGCGACGGGCCTGCCCAGGACGACGTCCACGCCGCGCCACACCTGCCCCATGCCACCGGTCGCCAGGAGCTCGTCGAGCCGGTAGCGGTCACCGACCACGCGGCCGGCCTGCATGAGCCGCGCCGTGCCGACCCGGGGGAACGCGGCGAGACCCGCGGTGACCGACGCGTCCGCTGTCGGCTCGTCCAGGACATCGACCAAGGGGGACCACCTCACGGAGCAGCAATCGTCGTACAGCCAGGCAGGACACGCCTCCCCCGTTGCGACGTCACCGTGGCTCGTTCGTGATGTTGCCTGACGTCACACGCGACCCCGGGTCACGACACGCGTTGTCACGCCCTGACGCCGGAGCGTGGATGGCCGTGGATGGCCCGCCTCAGAGGACCGAGAATCCCGCGGAAAGGCCGGACCGGCCCGTGGCGCCGAGCAGGAGCGGACCGGCGACGCCCTCGGCGACGGCCAGGCCGGCGACGATCCGGAGCGCCTGCGCCGCAGCGGTGGCCGGGACGTCCGGGGGCACGCCGAGTGCCGTGGCGAGGTCGGCGGTATGCACGGCCAGCTCGAACGTGCGGGTCGGCAGATAGTCCGCCAGCCGCATCCCGCCCGCGATCGTCGTCAGCAGTTCGTCACCGTCCCGTGTCTCGACCAGCGGCAGCACGCGCCCGGCGATCTCCGCCACGGCGGCGGGAGGATCGGCGCCCAGTGCAGTACCTGCCTCGCGTCCACGCGCCGCCACGGCCGGGCCGGCCGCGGTAGCTCTGGTGGCTCGGAAGTAGTCGACGGCGGACGCCACCTCGACGGCCGCGGCAGGGCGGGCGAGGTACGTCTCGACGGTCAGCAGCGAACGGCTCGTATGACCGACGAGGGCGCGGACGTCCCACTCCCCCAGGCCGGGCCGGTCCCACCGGTCCCCGACGAGGCCGGCCGTGCGGACGAACCACCCCGCCGCATCGGTGAACGCCCGACGGGAGTCGGCCCAGTCGAAGTCCATGCGTTGGCCCTAGCGCACCGTGTCGGCGCTCGACACGACCAGGCGCTTGCCCACCGTGGCGGCGTCCTCCGCGGCGTCGAGCATCGCCGTGGCCACGGTGGCGCGGGAGACCCTCGGCAGACCGCTGACCTTCGAGACCGTCGCGACGTCCCGCACGACGGCCGTGTCGCTCGGGGGGCCGTTGGTGAGCATGACCGGGTACACCGTGGTGACGTCCAGACCGGCGCCGGCGAGCCGCGACTCGGCGATCTCCTTGTCCCGGTGAACCGACCGTGCCGCCGTCCGGTACGCGATCTTCCCGAGCAGCGACGCCGACG
This sequence comes from Blastococcus sp., assembly GCA_035296685.1. Lineage (GTDB taxonomy): Bacteria > Actinomycetota > Actinomycetes > Mycobacteriales > Geodermatophilaceae > Blastococcus_B. The sequence goes on along the minus strand of DATHAK010000127.1, from coordinate 38,066 downwards.
CCATGGTGTCGCCGACCCCGAACGCCGACAGCAGCACGAGGCGGCGCACCCCCGCGGCGGCCATTGCCCGGGCGATGGGCGGGAGCATGCGCTGCATCAGATCGGTGCCGACCAGGTCCTTCGCCCGATTCGGCCCGAGCGCGCACAGGACGGCATCCGCCCCGGCGAACGCGGCCCGGAGCGCGGGCTCGTCCGTCAGGTTCCCACCCAGGACCCGCAGACCGGGCCGCTCGGAAAGGGCTCCGGGCCGGCGGACGTACGCGACGACCTCGTGGCCGCGATCGATGGCCTGGTCCACCAGCAACCGGCCGGTGGCCCCGGTGGCGCCGAGGACGACGAGCTTCACGACACCTCCTCACCTGTTCCACGGGCGCGCGGTGCAGCGCCGGTGCTGACGGCGCGCACGCGTCGACGCCGCGGCCGTCCTTCCGCTGGTTGACTCGACGCATGGTGGAACCCCTGCCCGAGCCCGATCGGGAGATCGACCCGAACGAGCCGGTCCCCGACGATGCGGCCGAGCTGCTCCCTGACGCACCGGAGCCGCTCCCGCCCGCACCGGTCGAATCGACACCCGACGATCCCGGTGGTGATCCCGGGGGCGTGCCCGAGCCCGCCTGACCACACGGTCAGTGGACGTTGTCGCCCGTCCCCATCGCCTCGTCGACGGCCGTCTCACCCTGCGTGCGGACCGTGCCGGGCTGACCGGCTTCCTCTCCCGCGCCGCGAGGCGCCGACTCCTCGTCACCGGCGGGTTTCCGCGACACTTCTGGCTGCTCGCTCATCGAGTTCCTCCTCGTTGCGGTGCCCCCATGGTCCTCCTCGGCCGATCCGGTGAGACTGAGCCCCGGACCAGGTGTCGACGAAGGGGACTCGCGATGATGACCGTGGTGACCACGACGAGGCTGCGCCCCGGTGGAGAGGCGGAGTGGGACACGGCCATGCGCGAACGGTTCGACTCGGCACGCGGCCGCGCCGGGTGGATCTCGGGTCAGCTGCTCACCCCGGAGGGCGAGCCGGACACCCGGACCATCGTCGGTACCTGGCGCAGCCGGGAGGACTGGACGGCCTGGCACGACGACCCCGCGTTCCTGGAGCAGCGAGCCGTCCTCGAGAGGCTCGAGGTGGAGCCGAACCGGACCCAGTGGTTCGACGTCGTCGCCGACGCTCGCGCCGACACCTGACCGGGGGGAGAGCAGAGAGCTGCCCCGCGTGTCACCTGAGTGAGCGGCTCGCCAGCGGCGGTCAGGTTTCCGGGCCGATCCGCCCGCTCGAGTGGCACCCCTCCGGGGCCGATCTAGCGTTTCCGGGGTCCGGCCGGGTCGCCGTCACCGCTCGGGTGACGACCGACCGGACGCCGCCGAACCACCCGCCGGCGTACTCCGCCGGCATGGACCGGGGACCCACCGCACCACCGGGGTGAAGCGTCCGACGGCCTTCCGGGCCGCTGGATGCCGGGCGTCTTCCCGCCCGAACCCGTCAGCTAACTCGGCAGGCGGCCGTGGAAGAAGGGACGACCGCCGCACATGGCGCGTTCGCTCACCCCTGCCCGCCGTCCCCTCGTCACCGGGCGCCGAGCCCTCGTGGCCCTCCTCGCCGCCGGCGGTCTCGCGCTCACCCCGCTCCCCGCCTCCGCCGATCCGAAGCCGGCCACCTCCGCGGAGGCGGCGGCGCTCGTCGCGGCGCGCGCGCACGATCTCGAGGTCCTCACCGAGCAGTTCAACGAGGCACGGGAGGAGCTCGCTGCGACGCGCGAGGCCGCGGCGCAGGCCGCCGCGGAGGTCGCCGCCGCCGAGGCGGCGTTGGCCCAGGCCCGTGACCGGGTCCGCGTCGTCGCGTACGGCGCCTACACCGGCGAGCGGCTCGGTCCACTCGAGGCCGTCCTGACCAGCCGGTCCCGCGACGAGCTGCTCGACCGGATCGGCACTCTCCAGACGATCGCCGACCACAACGGCGGCGTGCTGGGCCGCGCACAGCAGGCCACGGCCGACGCCGACCGGGCGGAGGTCTCGGCGCAGGAGGTCGCCGCCGACGCCCAGGCGCAGGCCGATCGATTGGCGGAACGGAAGGACGACCTCGACGCCCAGATCGCGGTCTACCAGGCGGAATACGAGCGGCTGAACGAGGAGGAGCAGCGCGCCTCCCGGGCCGCCGCCGAGCGGCACGCAGCAGAGCAGGCCGCTGCCGCGCAGGCGGCCGCGGCCGCCGCCCCGGGCCGGACGACCTCCCGCCCGGCACCCGCTCCCCCGCGGCCTGCGGCCACAGCCCCGGCGCCGGCGCCGGCGGCCCCAGTACTCGGTGGCAGCGCGGCCGCACGGACGGCGGTGGACACGGCGATGGCGCAGGTGGGCGATCCCTACGTGTGGGGAGCCGCGGGACCGAACGCCTTCGACTGCTCGGGGCTGGTCCAGTACGCCTACGCCGCCGCGGGCATCGGCCTGCCGCACTCGAGCCGGATGCAGTCGACGATGGGCGCGCCGGTCTCCCGGGGGGCCCTCCAGCCGGGTGACCTGGTGTTCTTCTACAGCCCGGTCAGCCACGTCGGGATCTACATCGGCAACGGCCAGATGGTCCACGCCTCGACGTCGGGCGTGCCGGTCAAGGTCGCCTCGATCGACTCCATGGGCAGCTACAACAGAGCTCGCCGCATCGCGGGCTGACCGGGACCCGGGGTGGTCGGTCGGTCAGCGCGGCGCGCTGACCCCGGCGGCCGGGACCGGCGAGGGCCCGAAGGCGGTGAGGAACCGGTCGCGGAAGGCGTCCATCCGCCACACCGGGGCGTCCCGGCCGGGCAGCATGCCGTCGTCCCAGCCCCACGACGAGGTCTGCTCCAGGACGGCCGGGTCGGCGGCGAGGATGGTGATCGGGACGTCGTGCGAGGCGTCAGGCCCGGTGATGACGGAGGCGGGCTGGTGGTCCCCGACCAGGATCATCACGAGATCCCGGTCCTGCTGGTGGAACGTCGTCACGAACGAGATCAGCGCGGTGAGCGAGTACTCGATCGACTCCGCGTACAACGCCCGGACCTCCTTCGTGTCCCCGACGACGTCGGTCGGCGCCAGTCCCTCGGCCGGCATGCCGTCGTACACCGACCCGTCCCCCAGCTCGTCCCAGTCCAGCAGCCGCGGCAGCGGCGTCCACGGCTCGTGCGACGTCACCAGATCGATCTCGGCCATCACCGGTGCATGACCCGGCGCCAGCTCCAGCCGCTGGAAGGCGGCGAGGGTGTACTGGTCGGGCACCGCCGCGAAGCTGAACTTGGGGCCCTCGTACCCGACGTCGTGCCGGTCGTAGTCCTCGTCGAAGCCGTAGAAGGCCCGCCCCTCCGGCCAGGGGTCGCGGTTCGACGGCACGTCGACGACGGTCCGCCACCCGGCCCGTTCGAAGGCGCGGGACAACGTGAAGTGGTCGCTCTCGAGCAGCTGGTCGTGGCGCTGCTGGGTGTCGATCCACAGGCCGGAGTGCAGCGTGGCGTGGGCGAGCCAGCTGATCCCGGCGAACGTCGGCGAGGTCACGAACGCGCTGCGGGAGGAGAACCCCGCAGCCGCCAGCGTGTCCGTGCCGTCGTCCAGCAGCTCCCGGATCTCCGGCGCGAACGATGATCCCTCGACCGCGACCCGGCCGTAGCTCTCGACGAAGACCACGACCACGTCCTTGCCCCGCAGCCCGGTGAGCAGCTGCTCGCCCGGCACCGTGCTCCATGGGTCGGCGGCGGCCAGCTGATCGCGGAACACGGAGAGATCGCCCAGGTCGTGGGCGGTGTCGCGGACGTGGTCCACGGCCAGTGCGGCCGTCCCCCGGGAGGCCACCGGGATCCCCGGGACCAGCTGGACACCGGCGACGACGCAGACCAGCCAGACGATCCCCAGCGAGCCGACCGTGCGGGCCGCGACCATCCGTTGTCGCGCTGCCACCCGGCAGATCCGGACCACCGCCAGCGCCACCACCGCGGGCACCGCGAGCAGCAGCACGACGGCACCGACGACGGCCGCGTCCGCCCAGCCGGGACCGAACGAGTCGTGGAGCATCACGGTGGCCGGATCGACCAGCCGCCAGTCGTTCACCGGGTTGAACGGCCGGTGCAGCACCTCGTAGAAGCCCAGGTCGAGCATCCGCACGACCGCGAGCAGCCCGAGCAGCACGCCGAGCACCACCGCGACCGGCCGGAGCCGGCGCGGTGGCAGCAGCAGGGCGAGCCCGACGACGACGAGGATCTCGACGGGGATGCGCAGGAAGGCCACCGGGGTGAGGTGGACGAGCCGCTCCGGGGCGACCAACACCGACCAGACGATCAGGACGGCGAGCGCCGTCAGCACCGCCGACAGCACCCTCCGCCGCCGCGGGGCGGTGCCCGCGGCCACGTCACGCATGGACCGACCCGACCGCCGTCGGTGCGAGGTCGCTCTCGGTCCCCGGACGGTGACGCCACAGCCACCGCACCTCTCGTCCGAACGACTCGGCGAGCAGCGCCGCCACCAGGACGAGGACCAGGACGGCGACGACTCGGGGCAGGACGCCCGCGGCGACCGCGGTCAGCACGATGCACTGGACGACCGCCACGACCTTGCACCAGTAGCGCGGCGGCACCGGGCCGCGCAGCCAGGGCAGTGCCCTACGGGCGAGCACCAGGGCGTAGTGGGCCGACCCGATGGCGAGGACCCACGGACCCAGCGAGCGGGCCACGAACGTGCTCAAGAGGAGGACGAGAACCGAGTCGACCTCCATGTCGAAGCGGGCCCCGACCGCCGACGCCGTCCGGGTGTGCCGGGCGACGCGGCCGTCCACCGCATCCAGCGCGAGCGCGACGGCCGCGAGCAGGGTCAGAGCGCCGACCGCTGTCGACCCCCGGAACGAGTCGGTGACCAGCGCCGCGACGCCGCCGACGAGCACCGACCGCACCAGCGTGACCAGATCCGCCGGTCCCAGGGCCGCCGCGCCGGAGCGGAGCAGGGCACGCGCCAGCAGACCGACCACTCCTCCGCCGTAGACCAGTCCGGCGACCGCGCCCGTCCCGCCCAGGCCGACGGTTCCGGCCAGGCCCGCCAGCACCGCGACCTGCGCGACCAGCCCGGCGAGCAGGCTCCGGTGAACCGTCAGCACGGCACCTCCGTGTCGATAGGTACGTCACGGAACACGGAACGCGAGACGATGCGGTTCATCTCACGCGTCGGGGAGGTGCGGCCGGGTGCCACGAGACGCGCACGCATCCTCGCGGTACGGGGCGGCCTGCGGTCGGATCCCCGTCGCGACGTCATGACGACGGTCCACGTCGTGCTCCCCGATGGCATCGACGACCCCGCGCGACCCAGCGGCGGCAACCGGTACGACCGGCGGGTGTGCGACGGGCTCACCGCCCTGGGATGGGACGTCCGCGAACTCGTCGTCCCGGGGCCGTGGCCCCGGCCCGACGCGGCCGCCCTCTCCGCGCTGGCGACGTCGGTCGGGTCCGTACCGGACGGCGGACTCGTCCTCGTCGACGGGCTGATCGCCTCCGCCGCTGCCGCCGTCCTGGTGCCGGAGTCCGGCCGGCTGCGGCCCGTGGTGCTGGTCCACATGCCCCTGGGCGACGTCGACGTCCCCGCCGACGCCGAGAGCGCCGTCCTCGCGCACGCCCGCGCCGTCGTCACGACCAGCGGGTGGACCCGCGAGCGGCTGCTCGACCGCTATCCGCTGTCCCCGGAGCGGGTGCTGGTCGCCCGACCCGGCGCGGACCTGGACGACGAGGCGCCCGGCACGCCCGACGGGAGCCGGCTGCTCTGCGTCGGCGCCGTCGTCCCGCACAAGGGGCAGGACCTGCTGCTCGACGCGCTGCGAGGCATCGAATCGCGGCGGTGGAGCTGCACCCTCGTGGGGGCGCTCGACCGCGATCCCGCCTTCGTCGAGCGGCTCCGTCGCGACGCCGCCGAGTCCGGGATCCTCGACCGGATCTGCTTCGCCGGGCCACGGGTCGGTGCGGAACTGCGCCGGGAGTACCGGGCCGCGGACGTGCTTGTCCTGCCGTCCCGGCTCGAGGCCTACGGGATGGTCGTCACGGAGGCCCTGGCGGTGGGGCTGCCGGTCGTGGCGGCCGCCACCGGTGGGGTGCCCGAGGCGCTGGGGCACACCGTGGGGGGCCTTCCGGGCGTGCTCGTGCCGCCCCGCGACGCGGACGCCCTGCGGGAGGCGCTCCGCTCGTGGTTGACCGACGCCGGTCTGCGGGCGCGCCTGCGCGGGGCTGCCGGCGAACGACGGCAGGCGCTGGAGGGCTGGGACGCAACGGCCCGGCGGGTGGCGGCGGCGCTGCTCGAGGCGGGCGGCGAGCCGGTCCTCCCCGTGGTCCGGTCGGCCGGGCCATGAGCGGCGGAGCCCAGCGGGCGTGGGCGTGGGCGCAACCGTTCGGTGGTGCCGCGATCCTCGCCGTGCTCGTCTGGCGCCTGGGCACCGGTCCCTTCCTCGACGGGGTGCGCCAGGTCAGCGTCTGGTCGCTGCTGGCCGCCACGTCGATCACGGTGCTGACCACCGTCTGTTCGGCGTGGCGGTGGCGGACCGTCGCCCGGGGCCTGGGCGTCGGCCTGCCGCTGGGCACGGCGATCGCGGCGTCCTACCGGTCGCAGTTCCTCAACAGCGCGCTGCCCGGCGGCGTGGTCGGCGACGTCCATCGCGGGATCCGGCACGGCCTGGACGCCGGGGACCTCGGTCGCGGGCTGCGTGCCGTCGCGTGGGAGCGCGCAGCCGGCCAGGTCGTCTTCGTGGTGCTGGCGGTGACCACGCTGCTCCTCCTGGACTCCCCGGTGCGCCCGGCGATGGGATGGGTTGCTGCCGCCGTCGTCGTCGGCGCACTCGGCACGGTGCTCGCGCTCCGGGCTCTGCCGCGGCTCGGACCCTCCCGGCGGGCACGGACGGTCCGCGCCGCACGCGCCGACATCCGGGGCGGCCTTCTCGCGCCCCGGGCCTGGCCGGTCATCGCGGTCACCTCGGTGGTCGTCGCGGCCGGCCACGCCGGCGTCTTCCTGGTCGCGGCGTGGACCACCGGATCGAGCGCATCCGTCGCCCAGCTGTGGCCGTTGGCCATCCTGGTGCTGCTCGCGATGGTGGTGCCGCTCAACGTCGGCGGGTGGGGGCCGCGGGAGGGCGTGGCCGCATGGGCCTTCGCGGCCGCCGGCCTCGGGGCGGCTCAGGGCGTCGCCACCGCTACGGCCTACGGCGTGATGGGCCTCGTCGCGACCCTGCCGGGTGGGCTGGTGCTGGCCGGCGACCGGATACGTCGCGGCCGGGCCGGGCGTCGCTCGGGCGCCGGACGGCTCGCCGAGCTCCCGGTTCCCTGAGCGCGGGGACCATTCCCAACCCCCCGGCCCCGGAGCATCCTGGGCCGATGGCGGACACCACCGCGGAGAAGAGCATGGCGATCCCGCTGACCGCCTTCGGCGTCGGTGCAGTGGTCGCCCTCCTCGTCGGGGTGTTCGGCCGGGTGCACGACCCGACGCTGAACGGCACCACCACCCTCGGCTACTCGACGGTCCTGGCCATGAAGACCGTGGTCGCGACCGCCATCGGGGTGCTCGTGGTCGTCCAGCTGATCACCGCGCTGTGGATCTACGGCAAGCTCGGGACCCGGGCGCCGTCCTGGCTCGGCACGGTGCACCGCACGACCGGTGGCACCGCCCTGGTGCTGGTCCTGTTCGTCGCCTACCACTGCCTGTGGTCGCTCGGCCTCGAGGTGGGGCGGCTGCCGGACGGCGAGAAGGTGAGCACGCGGACGCTCGTGCACGGTCTGCTCGGCTGCGCCGTCATGGGCGCCATCGTGGTGAAGATCGTCGCCGTCCGGTCCCGGCGCGCACCCGGGTGGTTCCTGCCGGTGGCCGGCGGACTCCTCTTCACCCTCCTCGTCCTGGCCATCCTCACGTCGGCCGCCTGGTACATCACGACGAAGGGCTGGCCCAGCCAGGCCGGGTGAGGCCGGACGGCCGCCTCACGGACGGCGGGGTGTCGGCGTGCCCTCCACCCGGGCCTTCAGCGCGGCGTTCATCGCGGTGAAGGCCGCCAGCCGGTGGCGGTTCAGGGAACGGACGAGCAGGGGCGCCAGCACTCCCCCGAACCGGTCCTGCAGCCACAGGCGCGCACCGCCGTCGTGCTCGTCGATGGTCATGGTGTGCTCGACCGTGAACAGCCCCGGCAGGGCCAGCCGGTCGAGCCTGCTGCCCAGCCGGAGCCGGCGGAAGGGAACCACCTCGAGGACGGTGGGCCGCAGTCGCCCCGGCAGGAGGGCACTCGCCCGCGGCACGCTGACCGTCAGCCGGCTGCCGACCACCCACTCCCCCTCCGCGCGGGTGACGAACGGATTCCACTCCGCGTAGGCGGGCAGATCGGTGAGCACCGCCCACACGCGCTCGGGGGTGGCGTCGATGTCCACGAACGTTCGCAGTTCGGCCGTCATCGGAACGACCCCCTCGCGGCGGCGGGCGCCCCGGTCAGGTCCTCCGGGTCGGCGGATGCGTTGGCCACGTCGAATGCCATCAGCACGTCGTCGCCGGCGAGGAACACCGACCGGTTGACCAGCCGGATGCCGTCGGCGATGCGGTCCACGCCGAGCGGCCCGACCGCCTCGATGCCCGTGCCGATGATGGTCGGCGACAGCGACACGACGACGCGGTCGGCCGCCCCCGCGCGCAGCATGGAGGTGAGCACGCGACCGCCACCCTCGACCAGCAGTGACGAGACCCCGAGCGAGAGCAGCAGGCGCAACACCTCGTCGACCCGCAGGCCGTCCGGCCCGGCGGGCACGTCCCGGACCGTGACGCCCGCCGCCGCCAGCGCCCGGCGGCGCCCCGGATCGGCATCCGGCCGGCACAGGATCACGGTGGCGGCGTCCTCGGACAGCACCTTCGCCGTCAGCGGCGTGCGCAGCGACGAGTCCAGGACCACGCGCAGCGGCGATGCCCCGGGGACCATCCGCACGGTCAGCTGCGGGTCGTCCTGCAGCAGCGTGTTCGCCCCGACGAGGACCGCGTCGCAGCCGGCCCGCATCGCGTGCGCGACCTGCCGCTCCGGTTCGCCGCTGATCCACTTCGCGTCGCCGGTGCGGGCGGCGATCCGGCCGTCGAGCGTCTGGGCGTACTTCAGGACGACGTAGGGCCGGTCGGCCCGGGGGGCAGGCGAGCCGAGCAGGCGGCCCACGTCGACCGGTGCGACCGGGAACTCCTCCAACCCGGGGCCCGTCGGCCGGAGATGTCCGAGCCGCGCCTGCTTGGTCTCCAGGTACCCCCGGTTGTGCCGGTTCGGCGTGGTGCGCAGCGGGTGCAGCGACTCGACCGGAACCCCATGGCGTCGGAGGCCGGCCGCCTTGCCGGGGTTGTTCGTCAGCAGCCGCACCGACCGCACGCCGAGGGATTCGAGGATCGCGGCCGCGTCGCCGTAGTCCCGGAGGTCGGCATGCAGTCCGAGCCGCAGGTTGGCGTCGACGGTGTCGGCGCCCGCGTCCTGCTCCACGTAGGCCCGCAGCTTGTTCACCAGTCCGATCCCCCGGCCCTCGTGGCCGTTGAGGTAGAGCACGACGCCTCGCCCCTCGGCGGCAACGGTGCGCAGCGCCGACCGCAGCTGGATCCCGCAGTCGCAGCGCAGCGAGCCGAGGGCGTCCCCGGTCAGGCACTCCGAGTGCACGCGGGTGAGCAGTGACCGCCCGTCGCCGACCTCGCCGAACACCAGCGCGAGGTGCACGTGCCCGGAGGGGCTCTCGAAGGCCCGGGCCTGGAATTCGCCGTAGGGGGTGGGGATGGGCGCCGACGCCGCCTCGCGGGGCGTCCATCGGTCGCCCAGCTCCGGTGCAGCATCCATGCGCCCGACTCCTCGTCCCCGTGTCTACCGGGACCACGGACGCTACCGTCGCGCGGTTCGATGAGCGGCGAATCCGGCGTGGAGGTGAGGGAACGTGCAGGCCGTCCGATTGCAGTTCGTGGCCCCGCGGCGGGTCGAGCTCGCGCCGGTCGACCTGCCCGAACCCGGTCCCGGCTCCCTGCTGGTGCGCACGCGTTACTCGGGGATCAGCACCGGCACGGAGCTGCTCGCCTACCGGGGGCTGCTCGACCCCGACCTCCCCCTCGACGAGCGGATCGGCTCCCTCGGCGGCACGTTCGCCTACCCGTTCCCGTACGGCTACAGCTGCGTCGGCGAGGTCGAGCGCTCGGCCGGCTCCGTCGCGCCGGGCACCCAGGTCTTCGCCTTCCATCCGCACCAGGACCGCTTCCTGATCGGCGAGGACGACGTCGTCCCCCTGCCCGCGGACGCCGACCCGCGGACGGCCACGCTGCTGCCGTACGTGGAGACCGGTCTGCAGCTCGGCCTCGATGCCGGGCCGGTGGCGCACGAGACCGTCGTCGTGCTGGGTCTCGGCGTGGTCGGGGTGATCACCGCGCTGCTGCTGCAGCGGAGCGGCGCCACCGTGGTCGCCGCCGATCCGTCCGGCGAGCGCCGGGAGCTGGCCACCTCCCTCGGCATCCCCGCCGTCGACCCGGCCGAGCTGCCGTCGCGCCTGCCGACGGGGGGCGTGCCGCTCCTCCTCGAGCTGTCCGGCTCCCCCACGGCCCTTCCCGGTGCGCTGGACCTGCTCGCCCACGAGGGCACCGCCCTGGTGGGCTCGTGGTACGGCCGTCAGCAGGTCGAGCTGCCCCTCGGTGGTGCGTTCCACCGGCGTCGGCTGACGATCCGCAGCAGCCAGGTCTCGACCATCCCCGCCGCGCTGTCCGGCCGCTGGGACGTCGCCCGCCGCCGCCGGGCCGCCGTCGCCCTGCTCGGCGAGCTCCCGCTGGGCGCGCTCGCCACCACGGAATTCCCGTTCGCGGAGGCTGCCGCCGCCTACCGGGCGCTGGACAGCCGGGAACCGGGTGTCTTCCACGTCGCGCTGCGCTATCAATAGCCCCGTGTACGAGACGGGGACGGCGCTGCAGGTCCGAGCCTTCCACGTCATGCCCGGCATGCCGCCCCCCGAGGGCGAGCGGCACTCGCACGACTACCGGCTCGACGTCGTCGTCCGCCGGGACGACCTCGACGAACGCGGCATGGTGGTGGATCTCGACGTGCTGGACCAGGCGCTGCGGAACGCCGCAGCCCGGGTCGACGGCGTGGACCTGGAGCAGGTCGTCGACGCCGAGGCCGTGACGGTCGAGGTGTTCGCCCGGTGGGTGCACGACCAGGTGTCCGCCGCGCTGGGCAGCCTGCCCGGTGTCACGCTGGCCGTCCGGGTCTGGGAGTCGCCGGTCGCGTTCGGCGGCTACACGTCCGCCCTGTGAGCCCGACCGGACGACGGCTCGCCCGGGCCCTGGTCGGGCCGATGCCGGTCCCGCTCGCGGACGCGCTCCGGCGCGCCCTCGCCCCGGGCGCCGGGACGTCGCCGCCGGCCCAGGCCCGACGGGCGGTGCTGCGCCGGCTGTACCGGGGTGGGATACCGCGCGCGGTCTCGAGCTTCCGCCTCGTCGACAACCCGGATCTGGAGTTCGTCGCCGTCGACTCGCAGGTCCTCGAGCAGCTCTACTGGGGCGGCGAGGACGGTTGGGAGCCCGAGCTGCTGCCCTGGTGGCGGGCCTTCTGCCGCACCTCGCGCGCGGTGCTCGAGCTGGGCACGAACGTCGGGTACTTCGCGGTGCAGGGCGCCCGGGTCGCGCCCGGCGTGCGCTACGTCGCCGTGGAGCCGCATCCGGTCTCCGCCGGGATCTGCCGGACCCACCTCGCCCTCAACGGGGTGACCTCGGTGGATGTCGTCGAGGCGGCGGCGGTCGCGGACGCCGCCGCCTCGGTGTCCCTGCTCGTCCCGGCCGACCAGGCGGCCACCCCCACGGTCGCGTTCCTGTCACCCGACACCGAGCTCCCCGCGGACATGGCCGGGGACGGTCCCGCCGTCGTCGACGTGCCCGCCGTCGACGTCCGGAGCCTGCTCGACGGCGTCGACCTGATCAAGATGGACGTCGAGGGGCAGGAGCACGTCCTGCTCGCCGCCCTCCGCGGGTACCTCCGCGAGCGGCGGCCACCGCTGTTCGTCGAGGTCCTGCCCGGGACCGTACAGCTGCGGGCCCTGCTGGCCGACCTGTGCGCAACGGACGGCTACCGGTGCTACGCGCTGAGCCGGCAGGGGCCGGTCGAGCTCGACGGGGAACGGCTGGCCACCGTCCGCCTGATGGACGAGTACGGCTGCCAGGACGTTCTCCTCTGCGCCGGTGACCTGCCGCGCGCGTCAACCGAGCCGAACGGTGTGCGCTGACGGGCACTTCTCCGGTCGGAAACTGCCCATCCGCGCACGCCGTTGCGGTTCGTCGCCCTCCCGGTCAGGCGTCGAGGTCCTTGCGCTGGAGCGGCCGGTTCGCCGGTCCCTGGATCACGGACCCGTCGAGCCCGAACCTCGAGCCGTGGCAGGGGCACTCCCACGCGCGTTCGGCGTCGTTGAAGTGGACGATGCAGCCCAGGTGCGTGCACCTCGCCGACAGCGCGGTGACGGCGCCGTGCTCGTCGCGGTAGAACGCGCGCTGCTCACCGCCCATCCGGACGACGGCTCCGCTGCCGGCGGCGATGTCGTCCACCGAGTCCACGTGAGACGCGCGGATCCGGTCACCGACGAAGTGGCGGGCCACCTCGGCCTGCAGCTTGAGCATCGGACCGGCCTCCCGCAGGGGGTGCAGCCGGCGCGGGTCGTACAGGTCGGCCCACGGCAGCCGGTCACCGGCGATCGCGGCGGCCAGCAGCCGGCCCGCCATGATGCCGGTGCTCATGCCCCAGCCGCCGAAGCCGGTGGCGACGTGGACGTGCTCGGCACCGGGGTGGAACGGCCCCACGAAGGGCACCCCGTCGGTGGTGGAGTTGTCCTGGGTCGCCCACCGGTAGGCGATCTCCACCCCGGGGAACCGGTCCCTGGTCCAGGCGAGGAGTCGCTCGAACCGCTCGGTCACGTCCGCGGTGCCCGGGGGAAAGTGCTCGCCGGTGACGATCAGCAGGCGCCGGCCGTCCCCGTACGGCGCGGTGCGGACCGAGCGGGTGTTCTGCTCCTGGGTGATGTAGATGCCGGCCGGGTCGCGGTGCGCGGAGAGAGGCCCCGCGACCACGAACTCGCGCCGCGGGCTGAGGCGCGTGAACAGCAGCGCCCGGTCGAAGACGGGATAGTGCGTCGCGACGACGACGTCCCGGGCGACCACCGTGGAGCCCTGCTCGGTGGTGACCCGGCAGGGCTCCCCCTCCTCGAGCCCGACCGCCCGTGTCCGCTCGAAGACGGAGCCGCCGCGGCGGGTCAGGTCGTCGAGCAGGCCGAGCAGGTACTTGCGCGGATGGAACTGCGCCTGGTCCTCGACCCGGATGGCCCCGGCGACGGGGAACGGCAGTCCCGTTTCGGTGGTGAAGGAGGCGCGCAGGCCCGCCTCGCCGGCCGCCTCCACCTCGTCGCGGATGTCCTGGAGGGCGGCCTCGGACTCGGCGTAGGTGAACCCGGGGACCCGCTCCAGGTCGCAGTCGATGCCGAGCTCCCCGGACAGGGTCACGGCCCGCTCGACGGCCGACTGCTGCGACTCCGCGTAGAGCCGGGCGGCCTCCCTGCCGAAGGCCCTGGCGACCTTCGCGTACACCAGCGTGTGCAGGGACGACAGCTTCGCCGTCGTGTAGCCGGTGACGCCGGTGAGGACGCGGTCCGCCTCGAGCACGGCGACGGTGCGCCCCGTGGCCGCCACCTCCCAGGCGGTGCACACGCCGGCGATCCCGCCGCCGACCACGGCGACGTCGACCTCCGTCCCCGCGGCCAGCGGCGGGTAGGACGTCGCGGGCGTGGAGTCGATCCAGTACGACTCCAGCGTTCCGGGCAGCATGCCGAGATAGTGCTCCCGGCCGCCCGATGCGTGCACCCGGTGGAGCCCGCCGGCGGTTCGGCGCCTACCCGGACGAGGCCCGGGCGACGGCGAGGTGCTGCGCGACGACCTCGCCCAGCGACACCGTGTCGACGGCGGCCGTGACGATCGTGGCCCCCTCGGCCGCGAATCCGGCGGCCGCCTTCCCGCTGTACGCGTGCACGCCAACCGGCAGCCCCGCCGCGGTGGCCCGGGCGATGATGGAGGACAGGACGCCGCGCAGCTCCGCCTCGTGGTCCGCGCCGGTCAGCTCCAGGGAGAGCGAGAGGTCGCCCGGGCCGACGTAGATGCCGTCCAGCCCGTCGACGGCGAGGACGGCGTCGAGGTCGTCGAGCGCGGTCGCCGTCTCGACCATGACGATCACCAGCGGCTCGTCGGCGCCACCGGAGAGCCGCCCGATCGACCGGCCTCCGGCCGGGGCGTACCGGCACGCGGCGACGATCTCCCGGGCGTGCCCGGCGTCGCGCACATTGGGCACGAGAACGCCCCGGGCGCCCAGGTCCAGCGGCCGGCCGATGTCGGCGAAGAGCGGGCTGCGCGCGCGGACGAGCGGTACCGCGCCGGCCCCGGTGATGACGGCGGTGATCCCCGGCAGCTCGGCTTCGGCCACCGCACCGTGCTGCAAGTCGACGACGACGAAATCGGCGCCGGCCCGCGCCAGCACCTCCCCGGTCACCGCCCCGGGCAGCAGGCTCCACAGGCCGTGACAGGGCTCCCCTCGCGACCACCGCCGCCGCAGGTCGAGCTCACTGATCGCCATCCGCCGTCCGTCCTCCGCGTTCCGGTCCCGACCACCGATTCCCGTGGCCGACCCGATCGTGCCCGACCGGCCGGCACCGCGACGTCCTAACCTCGGACCAGTGAGCGGAGAGCGGGGCGCAGCGGCGGCGGGTGTGGGGTTCCGGTCCGAGCGCGGGCCGGTCCTGATCGGGATCATGCTGTCGACGGCGCTGGTGGCCATCGACGCGACCGTCATCGCCACCGCCGTCCCGTCGGTGGTGGCCGAGCTCGGCGGATTCGCCGAGTTCCCGTGGCTGTTCTCGGTGTACCTGCTGGCGCAGGCGGTGACGGTCCCGGTCTACGGCAAGCTGGCCGACGTCTTCGGCCGCAAGCCGGTGATGCTCGTCGGCATCGGCCTGTTCCTCGTCGGCTCCATCCTGTGCGGAATGGCGTGGAGCATGGGCGCGCTGATCGCGTTCCGCGCGGTGCAGGGCCTGGGCGCCGGCGCGGTCCAGCCGATGTCGATGACCATCGTGGGTGACCTGTACTCGCTGGAGGAACGAGCGAAGGTGCAGGCCTACATCGCCAGCGTGTGGGCGATGTCGTCGGTCGTGGGCCCGACGCTGGGCGGAGTCTTCTCCGAGTACGTCAGCTGGCGGTGGATCTTCTTCGTCAACATCCCGCTCTGCCTGATCGCCGCGGCGGCGATCGGCCTGCGGTTCCACGAGCGGGTCGACCGGCGCCGTCCGCGGATCGACTACGCGGGAGCGGGAGTGCTCACCGTCGCACTGACGCTGCTGATCCTGGGCCTGCTCGAGGGCGGCCAGGCCTGGGCGTGGTCCTCCCCGCAGAGCGTCGCCGTCCTCGTGGGCGGTGCGGTCCTGCTCGTGCTCTTCGTGGGGATCGAGCGCCGGGCGGCGGATCCGGTCGTCCCGTTGCGGCTGCTGCGCAACCGCCTGCTGGTCGCCACCAACCTCGTCGCGGCCTGCGTCGGCGCCGTCCTCCTAGGCCTCACGTCGTACGTGCCGACCTACGTGCAGGACGTGCTGGGCACCGGCCCGCTGGTCGCCGGGTTCGCCCTGGCCGCGCTGACGCTCGGCTGGCCGATCTCGGCGTCGCAGTCGGGCCGGGTCTACCTCCGGATCGGTATCCGGTCGACGTCGGCCATCGGCGCCGCGGTCGTGGTCCTCGGCTCCGCGCTGCTCCTGCTGCTCGACGAGTCAACGAGCGTGTTCCAGGTCGGGACGACGTCGTTCGTCATCGGCCTCGGCATGGGCTTCGCCGCGGCGCCGACACTCATCGCCGCGCAGTCGGCGGTCCAGTGGCAGCAGCGCGGCGTGGTGACCGGCTCGAACATGTTCTTCCGCTCCGCGGGCAGCGCCGTCGGGGTCGCCGCCTTCGGTGCGATCGTCAACGCGACCCTCCGCGGGTCCGGCGTCGAGGGCGACCGGGTGACGCCCGAGGCGCTCACCGCCGCGGTGCACAACGTCTTCCTCGCGACCGCGGCGCTGGCGGTGGTCATGCTGGCCGCGGTGCTGCTCATGCCGCGCGACCGGGCCCGGGGCCGGGCTCCGGCACCCGAGACGGTCGAGGCCGCCGCCGGCTGACCGGGGCCCGGGCCCTCGGGCCTGCGTCGGTCAGACCTGGCTGACGCCGATGCCGTACTGCTCCCATAGCGGACCGACCACCTCCGGCGAGAGGCCACCGGCCGCCGTCGCGGCGGCCTGGACGGCCGGGAAGTACTTCTCGAACCCGCCCGGCGCGTACACGCCGAGGTACACGCCGGGCTCGTCGGCGCTGGCGTTGCGCCAGGCGAACGGCGTGCCGTGGGGAAGGACGACGACCTCGCCGGCGTACGGGCTGCGGGAGCGCGAGCGCGACGTCGTCGGTCTGGTGCTGCGGGGCGACAGCAACCGGTCGGCCGCCCGCGCGCTGGGCATCAGCGAGCACACCGTCAAGGAGCACCTGAAGTCGGTCTTCGCCAAGGTCGGCGTCTTCAGCCGCAGTGAGCTGGCGGCGCGGCTGCTGCACGAGCAGTACCTGCCCCGACGGAACGCCGGGGTGCCCGCCGGGTCGGCCGGCTGGTTCCGCGAGACCGCCTGAGACCCGTCGAGGAGGCCCGACCTAGGCGGGTGCGTCCTCGTGGTCGGTGACGGGCCCCGGGTCCTTCTTCGACCGCGACTCCAGGTAAGCCTGCCACTCGGATCGCCCGCCCCCGGACGTCCGGGCCGCCGAGATCAGCAGGAACGCCACGCCGACCGCCATCACGATCACCACGATGGTCACGACGATCTCCCAGCCGAACAGCACCGGGACGGTCATGCTGCCGGGAGGCCGGGGAGTCGGAGCGGGCGCCATGGGCCCAGGGTGCGTCAGCACCGGGCCGGCCGGAACACCGTCGGACCGTCCGGTCACCCGCCCGAGCGACGTCACGCAGCGTGCGCGCTGAGCGGCCCGGCCATCAGATCGGGCGTCTGGCCTCGCCACACCGGGTGAGGCACGTCTCGGAACCGCTCCGTCCTGTCCGGTGCGGCCGTAGCGTTCTCGGTCTTGTACCCGGACTGCGAGGGGAGGCAGGTGGGATGAGCGCCGAGCTGTACCCCGACTGGGACGTCAGCACGCCCAACGTCGTGGAGTTCCCGCGACCGACGGAGGTGGAGGACCGCCCGCGACCGAACGTCTCGGGTGATCTGCCCACCGTCTTGCAGGCCGCACCGATGTTCCGCCGGGCCGTGATCGGCTACGACCGCTTCCAGGTCGACACGTACGTGCAGTGGGCGGAGGACGAGATCGTCACCGCCGAGCGGGAGCGGGAGCACCTCCTGGCCCGCCACCTGGCGACCCAGACGGCCCTCGAGGAGGCCCGGCGGCTGCTCTCCCACTCGTCCAGTGGCGGGGAGTTCCTCCGGCTCTCCGACCGGATCGGGTTGATGCTGGCCGCGGCGGCCGACCAGGCGGAGAGCATCCGGGCCGAGGCGGAGAGCATGCGGGCCGAGGCCGCGGCCGACCGGTCCGCTGCCTGCGCCCAGGCGGAGCGGACCCTGGCCGACGCTGAGATCGAGGCCGAACGGGTGGTGGCCGAGGCGGGATTCCTGGCCGACCAGATGGCCGCCCGGGCCCGACGGACCGTCGCCGCGGCCGAGCGCACCGCCGAGGCTGCCCGCGCCCAGGCCGTGGCGCGCCTGGAGCAGGTGCGGGTGGTCGAGCAGCGCGCTGCGGACGACGCCGAGCGGATCCGGCACGAGGCCGGGGAGCACGCGCTCGCCGCCCGGCTGCAGGCCAAGGGCGAGGTGCTCGAGATCCTCACCACCGGGCGGGAGGAGCGGCGGCGGGCCGACGCCACGGCGACCGCGATCCGGCAGCGCCTGGACCAGGAAGCCTTCCTGCGGCGCGGCGTGCTCCTGTCGGAGATCGCGGAGCTGGAGCACCGCCGCGCGGTCCTCCGTGCGGAGGTGCAGCGGCTGGCCGGAGCGGTCGCCGGGCCGACCGGCCGGCGGCGGGCCCTCCACCTCCGTCGGATCGCCGAGCGACTCCGGTGGCGGCACCGGTTCCTGCGGACGCCCTGACGCACGGCTGCGCCTGACCTGCGGCCGGGCGGGCGGCTCAGTACGGTCGCCTCACCACCAGCCCGACGGAGGTGCCCGTGCCCGACCAGCTCCCCGCGTCCGCGGACTGGTCGGTGCGGGCCATCGCGGCGGCGAACCGCGTCAAGAACCGCGCGAACCGGACCGCCTCGGCCCGGGCCCGGAAGCTCGGCTGGACGGTCGCGGCCCTGGGCTACCCCGGCTACGCCGCTCAGGGCCGCGCGCGGGTGCTGGGCCGGCTGCTGCTCGCCCCGGCCGGCACCGACCCGAACGCCCGCCGCGACATCCCGGGCTGGCGGCGTCTGCTGACCCTGGAGCAGCCGTTCGGCGAGATCGACGTCAGCGTCGGGAGCCTCCGGGTGCGGGCCCGCGCCGACGAGTCGGGCCTGATCGATGTCACGGTCCCCGTCGAGCTGCCACCCGGACCCGGCTCGGCGCTGCTGCACGTGGAGGGCCGGCCGCCCGTTCCCGCGCCGGTACACGTCGCCTCCCCCGAGGTCGACCGCGGCATCGTCTGCGACATCGACGACACGGTCTGGATCACGGGGATCCGGCATCCGCTGGGGGCCGCGTGGCGCACCTTCGCGGGCAACGGGTCGACCCGCCGTCCGGTGGACGGGATGTCGGCCCTGCTGAGCCGGCTCGTACAGAGCGCGCCGTACGAGCCGGTCGTCTACCTGAGCAACGGGCCGTGGAACATGGCCGGCCCGATCACCGCCTTCCTGGAGCGCCACGGCTTCCCGCCCGGCGCGCTCCTCCTCACCGACTGGGGCATCAGCACGAGGGCGTGGTTCCGCAGCGGCCGCGCCCACAAGCGGGAGCAGCTCGAGCGGCTGGCCCAGGAGCACCCCGGCGTGCGCTGGGTCCTCGTCGGGGACGACGGCGAGCACGACCCCGACATCTATCGCGACTTCGCCCAGGCGCATCCCGGCCAGGTGGCCGCGATCGCCCTCCGCACCGTCGCACCGATCGGTACGGCGCCTCCGGAGACCGAGGAACGGGTAGGCCGCATCCCCGTCGTCCGGGCCGGGGACGGGCGTGCGCTCGCCGAGCAGCTGGACCGGCTGGGCGCCCTCACCCTCCGGCAGGCCACCGGCCAGGCCCCCGCCGGCAGCGCCGGCGCCTGACGGGAGGGCGTGTATCCCCACGCCCTCCCCGCCGCTCCTGTCTGCGTCCGGTCCTCTCCTCCGTTCGGAGTCCCCATGCCGACCGCGCGCCTGCCCTCCATCCCTCTCCCACGAGCCGCCGAAGGAGCCGCGGTCCACCTCTCCCGGCCGCTGCTCGACCGGATCGTCGGAACCACGTCGGCCGTGCACGCCGCCGGGCTGAAGTCGTTCGGCCTGCTCATCGCCGACCCGCGGCATCCGCACTTCCCCTTCGCCGCGACCGACGTCGTCTTCTTCGACCCGACCAGGAACCGGCGCAACGACCCGGCGCTGCGGCCGGCGTTCGAGGCCCAGGGCACCTACTTCCGCTCCTACGACGACGCCGGCTTCGTCGCCGACCCGGCCGAGCTGCTCGAGGTGCACCGCCGCCTGGACTCCTCGGGCCTGGAGCCCGTCGCCCTCTTCCACGTCCACCGGCGGCAGCCGGCGAACTTCTCGGTGATCGACTTCCGGCTGCACAACCCGGCCTACTCCTGGCACCTGATCATCTGCCTGCGGGACGCCGCCCACCCGGTGCTGCGGCCGTTCGCGGTGCGGAAGGACCCGGACGCGGAATTCGGCATCAGCGAGCAGGACCGCAACGAGGGCAGCGAGCTGCCCTATGCGGGCCCCGAGGTGCGGCCGCTGCGGTTCGTCCTCACGGCCGCGGAGCAGCCCGCCGGCAGCCGGGCCCGCGTCTGACCCCGGGTCACAGACGCGGGTTCGTCCGGGTCCACCCGCGGTCGTCGCGCCGGGCGCCCTGGGCCGCCCGGCACCGACGGCACACCGCCTGCACCTCTTCGGCGTGCCGGCCGGACTCGGGCTGCACGTCGGACCAGCTGACGTGCGGGAAGCGGGCCAGCCGCGACCGGCTCAGCGACAGGCCGCACACCGTCTCGTTGCGCCCCCGCTCCCACGCGTGCACCTCACCCGACGGATACCGGATTCCGTCGTCGGGATCGGTCCACTGGCTCCCGGCCGCGACCGCGGCGTTCCTCGCGACCATGGCGCCCCTCCCCCCGCGCCGGCTCAGGTGCCGCAGAACGTGCGGTACCGGCGGGCGAAGTCCTCCGGGGCCGGGGCCTCGTAGCGCTCGAGACCGGGACGCCGGTCGAACGGGCGGCTCACGGCGTCGAGCAGCCGGTGCAGTGGGCCGAGGTCGTCCGCGGTGGCCGCCTCCAGTGCCTCCTCCACGAGGTGGTTGCGCGGCACGTAGACGGGGTTGACCCGGTCCATGGCCTCGGCGTCGGGTCCGAGCGCTCGCCAGCGCTCCAGCCAGCCGTCGACGGCGGCGAGGTCGAGGACGAGCTCGCGCACCGGCTCGGCGTCGCCCCGGGCGGCGGTGCCCAGTCGGCGGAAGAAGGAGGTGTGGTCGACGCGGTTCTGGCCGAGCAGGGTGAACAGGTCGTCGACCAGCGCCGCGGCCACCGCGTCGTCCAGACCCTCGGGCAGGCCGAGCTTGGCCCGCGCGCCGGCCGACCATGCCGCGTTGTACCGGGCGCGGAAGGTGCCGAGGGATTCGACGGCCAGCTGCACCGCCTGCTCCTGGTCGTCGGAGAGCAGGGGCAGCAGCGCCTCGGCCAGCCGGGCCAGGTTCCACTCGGCGACCGGCGGCTGGTTGCCGTAGGCGTACCGGCCGCCGGAGTCGATCGAGCTGTAGACCGTGGTCGGGTCGAACGCGTCCAGGAACGCGCAGGGCCCGTAGTCGATCGTCTCGCCGGAGATCGTCATGTTGTCGGTGTTCATCACGCCGTGGAGAAAGCCGACCAGCATCCAGCGGGCCACCAGCGAGGCCTGCACCGCGACCACCGCCTCGAACAGCGCCAGGTACGGCTGCTCGGCCTCGGCAGCAGCCGGGTGGTGGCGCGCGATCGCGTGGTCGGCGAGGCGGCGCAGCAGATCGACGTCGCCGGTGGCGGCGGCGTACTGGAAACTGCCCACCCGCAGGTGGCTGCCGGCCACCCGGGCCAGCACCGCGCCCGGGAGCAGGGTCTCCCGGCGCACCCGCCGGCCGGTCGCGACCACCGCGAGCGAACGGGTGGTCGGGATGCCCAGGGCGTGCATCGCCTCGCTCACGACGTACTCGCGCAGCATCGGGCCGACGGCGGCCAGCCCGTCGGCGCCGCGGGCGAACGGGGTGCGACCCGAGCCCTTGAGGTGCAGGTCGCGGAGCCGGCCGTCGACGTCGGGAAGCTCACCCAGCAGCAGGGCACGCCCGTCGCCCAGTCGCGGCGCGTATCCGCCGAACTGGTGGCCGGCGTACGCCTGCGCCACCGGTGTGGCGCCGTCGGGCACCGATGCGCCGGTGAGCAGCCCGATCCCCTCGTCGCTGCGCAGCCAGGACGGGTCGAGCCCGAGCTCGCCGGCCAGTGGCTCGTTGAGCACCAGCAACCGGGGCTCGGGCGGCTGCTCGGCGCGCCAGGGCAGCGCCATCTCCGGGAGGTCGCGGGCGAAGTGGGCGCCCAGGACGACGGTGGGTGCGGAGGCGGTGCTCACCCCGACCAGGCTACGAGGACCGCCGTCCCGCCGCGGCTCGGCGGCGGAGGTGCCCCGCGCGAAAAAACTTTGCGGAGCCGCGCACCCCTGGAGCGGGTGACGGCGATGACGTATGTGAGGTGGCCGCGTCACCGACGGCTCCCCGAGCCTCCCCCCGTGGGCCCGGGAGGCCCGAGGTGGCGCGGTCATCTCCTGTCCGGCTCCGACGGGGCCGTCGGGAGCCCGCGGAGGACGACGCATCGTGCAGGAAGCAGCCCCGGCCGACGAGGAGCGGCCGCTGCCGGGCCGCCACCGCGCTGCACCGTCGAGGATCCGCCGGGCCGCGCTCGCCGTCTCGGCCGGGGCGGCCGCCGTGATCATGGCCGGCGTCCTCGGCGTCTGGGCGGCCGGAGACCTGGCCCGGACCGCGACGGCGACCGCCGACTGGCCGGCGGGCCCGAGACCGTCGGCGCCCGGCCAGGCCGGGCCGACCCACCGTCCGGGAGCGACGCCCGAGGGCCTCCCCGTCGATCCTCTCCCGGAATCCCCTGCGGCCGACTCCGCCACGGTGCCCGAACCCCTACCCATCCCGACGGACCTGGCCCCCTCCTCCCCGTCTCCTGCGCCCGTCCCGACCGTGCGTCCGGGCGCCTCCTGCCCGGCCGAGGGCGGCACCGGGATCACGAAGACCGGCACCCCCGCGGTGTGCGCCGCCTCGCAGGGCAACGGCAGGCCGCGCTGGCGTCGTGCCTGATGGGACGTCGGTGCGGCGCACACTGTCCCCCGCACCGACGGACGGCGGGGAGAGGCCATGCGCCCGTTGATCGGCATCACGACCTACCGCGAGCTGGCGCAGTGGGGCACGTGGCACGTGCCCGCCGTGCTGCTGCCCGCGTCCTACGCGGACGCCGTCGCCGAGGCCGGCGGCGAGCCGGTGCTGCTGCCGACCGGTGCGATCAGCGCAGACGTCGTCGCCCACCTCGACGGGCTGGTGATCGCGGGCGGGCCCGACGTCGACCCCGCGCGCTACGGCGCGGATCCGGGGCCGCACACCACCGTCGTCCGGCCCGAGCGGGACGAGAGCGAGCTGAACGCGGTGCAGGCCGCACTCGACCGCGACCTGCCGCTGCTCGCGATCTGCCGGGGCATGCAACTGCTCAACGTGGCCCTGGGCGGGGACCTGGTTCAGCACGTGCCCGAGGTGGCGGGCACCGGCTGCCACGACCCCGGCGAAGGCCGCTTCGAGCGGCGGCTGGTGACGACGGCGCAGGGCAGCGGGCTGCAGCGGCTGCTGGGTGCGACGGCTCCGGTCGACTGCCACCACCACCAGGCGCTCGGCCGGATCGCCGAGGGCCTGATGCCCTCGGCGTGGGCGGAGGACGGCCTGGTGGAGGCGGTCGAGCTGCGCGGCCGGCGGTTCTGCGTCGGCGTCCAGTGGCACCCGGAGGCCGGTGAGGACCGCCGGCTGTTCGCCGCCCAGGTGGAGGCCGCGGTAACGGGCGGGTGAAGCGCCGCGCCGAGCCCTTGTGGAGGGCATTCGCGCAGCCCTAGGGTCCGGTCCCCCAGTCGGGATCAGCCAGTTCACCCGGAGGTCGCACGCGCATGAGCACCAGCGAGCCCCCCACCCGCGCCGACGACCCGGCGCCGCACGACTCCGACACCTCGCGCCTGCACCAGCTGGGTTACGCCCAGGAGCTGGCCCGGCACATGTCCGGCTTCTCCAACTTCGCCGTCTCCTTCACGATCATCTCGATCCTGTCCGGCTGCCTGACGCTCTACGCGTTCGGCATGAACACCGGCGGTCCGGCCGTCATCGTGTGGGGCTGGCCGATCGTCGGGCTGTTCACCCTGTTCGTGGGCCTGGCGATGGCCGAGGTGTGCTCGAGCTTCCCGACGGCCGGCGGCCTCTACTACTGGGCGGCCAAGCTGGCGAAGAACAACTCCGCGGCCTGGTCGTGGTTCACCGGCTGGTTCAACTTCCTCGGCCAGGTCGCGGTCACCGCCGGCATCGACTTCGGGGCGGCGTTCTTCCTCAACGCGTTCCTCGATCTGCAGTTCGGCTTCGACACCCGGGCGTGGCACACGATCCTGCTCTTCGGCCTGATCCTGCTGGTCCACGGCGCGATCAACCAGTTCGGCGTCCGGATCGTCGCCCTGCTGAACGACATCAGCGTGTGGTGGCACGTGATCGGCGTGGCGGTCATCGTCGGCGTGCTGGCCTTCGTGCCGGACAACCACCAGTCGGCGTCGTTCGTGTTCGGCGAGTTCGTCAACAACACCGGCTGGCAGTCGAGCCTCTACGTCGCCCTGATCGGGCTGCTCCTCGCGCAGTACACGCTGACCGGGTTCGACGCGTCGGCGCACATGACCGAGGAGACCCGGGACGCCTCCCGCGCCGGACCGCGCGGCATCGTCATGTCGATCGTGGTCTCCGTGGTCGCGGGCTGGATCCTGCTGATCGGGCTGACGTTCGCCATCCAGAGCTACGACAACGCGCTCGCCGCTCCCGACACCGGTGTCCCGCCGGCGCAGATCTTCGTAGACGCCGTCGGCAACACCGGCGGCAAGCTGCTGCTGCTGATCGCCATCGGTGCCCAGCTGTTCTGCGGCATGGCGTCGGTGACGGCGAACTCGCGGATGATCTACGCCTTCTCCCGCGACGGTGCGCTCCCCGCGTCGGAGGTGTGGCACCGGATCAACCCCCGCACCCGGACGCCCACCAACGCCATCTGGCTGGCCGCGGGCGGGGCGTTCCTCCTCGGGCTGCCCTACCTGTGGAACGTGACGGCGTACGCGGCCGTCACGTCGATCGCGGTCATCGGGCTCTACATCGCCTACGTGCTGCCGACGTTCCTGCGGCTGCGGCAGGGCGACTCGTTCGAGCCCGGACCGTGGCAGCTGGGCCGGTGGAGCCGCCCGATCGGCATCATCGCCGTGGTCTGGGTCGCCTTCATCACGGTGCTGTTCATGCTGCCCCAGATCAGCCCGGTCGACGCGAGCACGTTCAACTACACCCCGATCGCGGTGCTCGTCGTCCTCGGCTTCGCCGGCATCTGGTGGATGGTCTCGGCGCGGAAGTGGTTCAAGGGACCGAAGGTCCAGGGCTCCCCCGAGGAGCTGGCCGCGGCCGAGCGCGAACTGGAGAGTCTTGCCTGACGCCCGTCCCCCGGCCCTGACCGTCGAGGACCTGCGCCGGCAGGTGGAGGCCGGCGAGATCGACACCGTCCTCGTCGCGCTGACCGACATGCAGGGGCGGCTGCAGGGCAAGCGGCTGCACGCCCGGTACTTCCTGGACGTCGTCCTGGAGCACGCGACCGAGGGGTGCAACTACCTGCTCGCGGTCGACGTCGACATGAACACCGTCGAGGGCTACGCGATGTCGTCGTGGTCGAGCGGCTACGGCGACTTCGTGATGCAGCCGGACCTGACCACGCTGCGGCGGGTGCCGTGGAACCCGGGCACGGCGATGGTGCTCGCCGACCTCCGCTGGGAGGACGGCAGCCCCGTCGTCGCGTCCCCGCGCCAGGTGCTGGCCCGGCAGACGGAGCGCCTGGCCGACGCGGGGATGACCGCCTACGTCGGCACCGAGCTGGAGTTCCTGGTCTTCCGGGACACCTACGAGCAGGCGTGGAGTTCCGGCTACCGCAATCTGACGCCGGCCAACCAGTACAACGTCGACTACTCGGTCCTGGGCACCGCCCGGATCGAGCCGCTGCTGCGGCGCATCCGCAACGAGATGACCGGGGCCGGGCTGGTCGTCGAGTCGGCGAAGGGCGAGTGCAACCTCGGGCAGCACGAGATCGCGTTCCTCTACGACGAGGCGTGCCGCACCTGCGACGGCCACGTCGTCTACAAGAACGGCGCCAAGGAGATCGCCGCCCAGGAGGGCATGGCGCTGACCTTCATGGCGAAGTTCGACGCCCGCGAGGGCAACTCGTGCCACATCCACTGCAGCTTCCGCGGCGTGGACGGGGCCATGGTCATGGCCGACGGCGACGGCATGTCGGCGCTCGGGCGGTCGTTCGTCGCGGGACAGCTGCGCTACATGCGGGAACTCACCCTGTTCCTCGCGCCCAACATCAACTCCTACAAGCGCTTCGTCGAGGGGTCGTTCGCTCCCACGGCCCTGCGCTGGGGACGGGACAACCGCACCTGCGCGTTCCGGCTGGTCGGCCACGGGGCCTCGCTGCGGCTGGAGAACCGGATCCCCGGCGGCGACGTGAACCCCTACCTCGCCACGGCGGCCGTCGTCGCCGCCGGCCTGGCCGGGATCGAGGAGGAACTGGAGCTGGAGCCGGCCTTCGAGGGCAACGCCTACGACGACCCCACCGCCGATCACGTTCCCACCAGCCTGGCCGAGGCGCTGGACCTGTGGCGCGGCAGCGATTTCGCGCGCCGTATCTTCGGCGACGACGTGGTGGACCACTACGCCAACATGGCCGCCGTGGAAGTGGCGGCCTTCGGCCGCGCGGTCACCGACTGGGAGCGTTTCCGGGGGTTCGAGCGCCTGTGAGCGAGCGTGCGAGCTCACCGAGCAGCACAGCAGCGCCGCGAACGCGGGCGACGAGCGCCAGCGAGGAGCACGAGTGAGCAGTACCTTCCCCTCCTCGGCTGCGGCCACGGAGGGGTTCTCCCACGACGTGATCAACCCTGCTACCGAAGAAGTCGTCACCACAGTCCCCCTCGCGGGCGTCGAGGAGACCGATCGGGCGGTCGAGCGGGCCCGGCGGGCGTTCGACAGCTGGCGGCAGGTCGCCCCCGCCGACCGCGGCCGGCTGCTGCGCCGGTTCGCCGAGCGGGTCGACGAGTCGGTCGAGGAGCTCGCTCAGCTGGAGGTGCGCAACTCCGGCCACACGATCGGCAACGCCCGCTGGGAGGCCGGCAACGTCCGCGACGTCGTGACCTACTACAGCGCGGCGCCCGAGCGGCTGTTCGGCCGGCAGATCCCCGTGGCCGGAGGCGTCGATCTCACCTTCCGCGAGCCGCTGGGCGTGGTCGGCGCGATCGTGCCCTGGAACTTCCCGATGCCGATCGCCGGCTGGGCCTTCGCGCCGGCCCTGGCGGCCGGCAACACCGTCGTGCTCAAGCCGGCCGAGCTCACCCCGCTGACCGCGATGCGGCTGGCCGAGCTGGCGCTGGAGGCGGGACTGCCCGAGGACGTGTTCACCGTGCTCCCGGGCAAGGGCTCGGTGGTCGGCCAGCGGCTGGTCGAGCACGCCGACGTGCGCAAGATCGTCTTCACCGGCTCCACCGAGGTGGGCAAGGGCGTGATGGCCGGCTGCGCCGAGCGCGTCAAGCGGGTGACGCTCGAGCTGGGCGGCAAGAGCGCGAACGTCGTCTTCGCGGACGCCGACCTGGAGAAGGCCGCCGCCGGCGCGCCCTACGCCGTCTTCGACAACGCCGGGCAGGACTGCTGCGCGCGGTCCCGGATCCTCGTGCAGCGCTCGGCCTACGACCGGTTCCTCGAGCTGCTCGAGCCGGCGGTGACGGGCGTGCGCGTCGAGGACCCGTCCCTCGACACCGCCGAGATGGGGCCGCTGATCAGCCGCGGCCAGTGGGACCGGGTGGCGTCCTACGTGCCCGACGACGCCCCCGTGGCCTTCCGCGGCAGCGTGCCCGATGGGCCCGGCTTCTGGTTCCCGCCCACGGTGCTCGCCCCGGTCGACCCGCAGGACCGCGCGGTCACCGAGGAGATCTTCGGTCCCGTCGTCGCAGTCGTTCCCTTCGAGGACGAGGACGACGCGGTGCGGATCGCCAACCAGGGCGAGTACGGCCTGTCCGGGTCGATCTGGACCCGCGACCTCGGCCGGGGCCTGCGGGTCTCGCGCGGCATCGAGGCGGGCAACCTGTCGGTGAACAGCAACTCGTCGGTGCGGTACTCGACGCCGTTCGGCGGGTTCAAGCAGAGCGGGCTGGGCCGCGAGCTGGGCCCCGACGCGCTGCACTCGTTCACCGACGAGAAGAACGTGTTCCTGTCGACGGAAGGGTGAACGAGCGGACAGGGACGTGAGCATCGCAGCGAGCGCCGGCGAGCGAGGAGCGGAGCGTTCCGCGGGAGCGGGAGGTAGTGGAGTGGCGGATCAGGCAGTCGTGCGCCGGCTGGTGGACCGGGTGGCGGTCGTGACGGGCGGGGCCAGCGGCATCGGGCTCGCCACGGCCCGCCGGTTCGCCGCGGAGGGCGCGCACGTCGTCATCGGCGACGTCGACCCGACCAGCGGCAAGACCGCGGCCGAGGAGGTCGGCGGGCTGTTCGTCCAGGTGGACGTCACCTCCCCGGAACAGGTCGAGGCACTGTTCCAGGCGGCCGTCGACACCCACGGCGGCCTGGACATCGCCTTCAACAACGCCGGCATCTCGCCGCCGGACGACGACTCGATCCTGGTCACCGGTCTGGACGCCTGGCGCCGCGTGCAGGAGGTCAACCTGACCTCGGTCTACCTCTGCTGCAAGGCCGCGATCCCGCGCATGCAGGCGCGCGGGCGCGGCTCGATCATCAACACCGCGTCGTTCGTGGCCCGCATGGGCGCGGCGACCTCGCAGATCTCCTACACGGCGTCGAAGGGCGGCGTGCTGGCCATGTCCCGCGAGCTCGGTGTCCAGTTCGCCCGCGAGGGCATCCGGGTGAACGCGCTGTCACCGGGACCTGTGAACACCCCCCTGCTGCAGGAGCTGTTCGCCAAGGATCCCGAACGCGCGGCCCGGCGGCTGGTGCACATCCCCATGGGCCGGTTCGCCGAGGCCGACGAGATCGCCGCCGCCGTCGCGTTCCTCGCCTCCGACGACTCCTCCTTCATCACCGCGTCGGAGTTCCTGGTCGACGGCGGCATCAGCGGGGCCTACGTCACCCCGGTGTGATCGCGCCCGCGGCTGGGCGCCGCGGCGTCGTCCGGCAGCGGCAGCCGGGCCGCCCTCCAGCCGACCGCGCCGGTGCCGGTGATGAGCACGAGGACGGCGAGGTAGATCCACGTCCAGGGGTCGCCGGCCCGCACCTGGGGCCAGTGCCAGATCAGTGCGGCCAGCTCGAAGACCCCGAAGACGGTGTAGGTCACGGCGGAGACGAACAGCCGGCCCAGGTCGCGCTGGCCGATCACCATCGCCGCGGCCACGCCCAGCGCGATGAGCCACGCGCCGATGGCCATGGAACCCAGCGGCATGATCTTCCAGGGCCAGAACGCCGTCACGCTCTCCACGTGGTGATGGACCGTCAGCCCTCCGCCGAACAGCACCACCCCCGCAACGAACATCACCGCGCCCTGCAGGGCGAGGAGGATCCGCAGGCGGCCCGGGATCGGCCGCAACACGTCCTCGGGACGCCGCCAGGTGCTCTCCTGCCGGTAGACGACCAGTGCGGCCGCCACCGGGACGACCAGGTACACGGCCAGCCACACCCAGGCCGACACCCTGGCGACCGTTCCGCCGTCGTGCAGGTGGAGACGGTGGGCGTGGACCAGCGTCGCGACGGCGGTGACCATCGTGAACACGGTGACCGTGACCACCGGCACGCGGATCCGGCTCCACCGGTTCTCCCGCAGCGACAGGGCGGAGAGCACGAACCCCGCCGCATAGGCGGCACCGAGGAACCCGGCGGTCATCTCCGTCGGGATGGTCCAGGCCCAGTACCGGTCGGCCACGTCGGCGAGGACGAACAGCTGGTTGACCGCGAGCAGGGTGAGCACCAGGAACGCCACCAGCAGCCATCTCGTGCCGGTTCGGATCTCGTCCCCGCGATCGGTCCGCTCCGCTTGCGCGAGCTCCATCGCTTCCGCCTGTCGGATGTGCTCCGGCCGGGAGCATCCATCGGCGGGCCCTCGTTTCGGACCCGCGCCCGTAGGGTCGCCCGTTCCGGAGCCCAGGACAAGAGGATTCCGGTCCTGCGTGGCCGCCGTGGTCAGGGCGGCCCGGTCCCCAGGGTCCGCAGCCGGCTGGCGAGGAACTCCCGCTCGACCGCGTTCTCCGTGAGCAGCAGCGCCTCGGCGTAGGCGTCGCGGGCCTCCTCGACCCGGCCGAGCCGGCGCAGGAAGTCCGCACGTGCCGCGGGCAGGTAGCCGTACCCCGCCAGCTGGGGTTCGGCGGCCAGCGCGTCCAGGGCGGCGAGCCCCGCTGCCGCCCCGCACGCGAAGCCCACCGCGACGGCCCGGTTGAGCGCCACGACGGGTGAGGGCCACACCTGGGTCAGGACGCCGTACAGGGCCACGATCTCGTGCCAGTCGGTGTCGTCCCACGTCGGCGACTCGGCATGGACGGCGGCGATCGCGGCCTGCAGCGCGTACGGGGAGGGCGGCCGAGCGCGCAGCGACTCCCGCACGAGAGCCGCACCCTCGGCGATGGCGCGGCCGTCCCACCGCGAGCGGTCCTGCTCCTCGAGCAGGAGCAGCCGCCCGTCCGGGCCGGTGCGGGTCTCCCGGCGGGCGTCGGTGAGCAGCAGCAGGGCCAGCAGTCCGGCCACGGCCGGGTCCCGCGGGAGCAGTCGGCGCAGCATCCGGCCCAGCTCGATGGAGCGCTCGACAAGGTCGCGGCGCACCAACTCCTCGCCGGCCGGCGTGGTGTGCCCGGTGGTGAACAGCAGGTGGATCACCGCGAGGACGGCGTCCACCCGTGCGGGCAGCTCGTCGGCCGAGGGCACCCGGTACGGGATGCGTGCGACGGCGATCTTCTTCTTCGCGCGGGTGATACGTGCGGCCATGGTCGGCTCGCTGACCAGGAAGGCGCGCGCCACCTCGGCGGTGGACAGGCCGCACATGAGCCGGAGCGTCAGGGCGACCTGGGCCGAGCGGTCCAGCGAGGGGTGGCAGCAGGTCACGATCAGCCGCAGCCGGTCGTCCGGGATCTCGGCCCCTCCGGGCCGGTCGTCGGCCAGGTCGGCAGGCCCGGGCACCGTGTCCTCCTCGACCAGCAGCGGCAGGTACCGGTGCTCCACGCCGCGGTGCCGGAGGACGTTCAGCGCCCGGCGCCTCGCGGTCGTGGTGAGCCAGGCCCCCGGCCGGGCCGGGATCCCGGTCCTGCGCCAGTCGGTGAGCGCGGTGGCGAACGCGTCCTGGACGCACTCCTCCGCCACGTCGATGTCGCGCGTGACGCGCACCGTCGCGGCGAGCACGAAGGCCCACTCGCGACGGTGCGCGTCGGCGACCGCGGCGGCGACGGCCGAAGCGTCGGTCATCGGGCGTCGGTCATCAGGCGTCGGTCATCGGGCGTCGGTCATCGGCCGGCTGGTCCCCGTCGTCTCAGTCGAAGGTCATGACCGGTCGGACCTCGACCCCGCCGAACCGCGCGGGGCAGAGCTTGCCGACGGCCAGTGCCGAGTCCAGGTCGGGCGCCTCGACCAGGTAGTAGCCGCCGAGAGCCTCCTTGGTCTCCACGAACGGGCCGTCGGTGACCTCGGAACCGCCGCGCACGCTGGTCGCGGTGCCGGTCGACTGCAGCGCGTTGCCGCCGAGGAGCTTCGCGCCGTGCTGCTCCACCTGGGCGGCGAAGTCGTTGTGGGCCTGCATGACCTCGCCGAGGACCTCGGGCGTGGCGGTGGCGTACTGGGCCTCGTCCTCGTAGATGAGGATCAGGTACTGGGCCATCTCGGGTTCCTTCCGTCGAAGCCCGCCGATCGGGCTCTCATCTCTCCGACACGCGGTGCCGGCCGGGATCGACAGGTCGCGCCGAAAAATGTCTACCGGCCCGGCCGGGCCGCCGGAAGCGGTCACCCCGCGTCCGCCCAGGACCGCACGACGGCAACGTCGAGCGGGAAGTCCACCGGGAAGTCGCCGAACAGGAGGCGGCCGGCCTCCGCCGCGGCGTGCCGCACCTCCTCGACCACCCGGTCGGCCTGAGGTTCAGGCGTGTGGACGACCACCTCGTCGTGGAGGAAGAAGACCAGGTGCGGCCGCTCGTCCACCGTTCCCGCGCCGCCCAGCCGCCAGAGCCGGTTGCGCAGGTCGGCGAGCCAGCACAGGGCCCACTCGGCACCGGTGCCCTGGACGACGAAGTTGCGGGTGAACCGCCCCCACGCGCGGCGCTGCCGGTCCCAGTCCTCGCGGGAGCCGCCGTCGTCCACGGCCGGCTCGCCCAGGTCGGCGGAGCGCTGCGCCCACGCGCCGGTGGGGACGGGCGATCCGCGCCCGAGCAGCGTGTGCACCACGTCCCCGCGCTCCCCCGCGCGGGCGGCCTCCTCGACCAGGCCGATGGCGCGCGGGTAGCGGCGGGTCAACCGGGGCATCATCCGACCGCTCTCGCCCCGGGTGCCGCCGTACATCGCGCCGAGCATCCCCACCTTGGCCTCGGCCCGCGTCGCGACCGCGCCGCCGGCGACCATGCCCTGGTACAGGTCGCTCGAGCGGGCCGCCTCCGCCATCGCGCCGTCCCCGCTCATGCCCGCGAGCACCCGAGGCTCGAGCTGGGCGACGTCGGCGACGACGAAGCGCCACCCGTCGTCGGCGACCGCCGCCGGCCGCACCTGCAGCGGCACCGACAGCGCTCCCCCGCCGTTGGAGGCCCAGCGTCCGGTGACCACTCCCCCGGGCAGGAACCACGACCGGAACCGGCCGCCGCGCACCCAGGTCTCCAGCCACGCCCAGCCGTTGGCCTGGAGCAGTCGCGACAGCTTCTTGTACTCGAGCAGCGGAGGAACGGCCGGGTGGTCGAGCTGCTCGAGGGTCCACGAGCGGGTGTCGCCGACCTGCAGGCCGGCCTTCTGCAGTGCACGCAGCAGTTCGCCGGGCGAGTCGGCGTTCAGGCCCGGGGCGCCGAGAGCCGCCTGGACCTCGCCCAGCAACCGCTCGAGCACCACCGGCCGGGCGCCGGCGACCGGCCGGGGTCCCAGCAGCTCGGTCAGCAGGCGCTCGTGCACGTCGGCCCGCCAGGGCAGGCCGGCGTGCGTCATCTCGGCCGCGGCGAGGGCTCCGGAGGACTCGGCCGCGAGCAGCAGGCCCAGCCGGCCCCGCGCGGACGACGCACCCAGGGCCCGCTGTTGCCGCTCGTCCTCGGCGACGGGGTCGAGACGGTCGGCCGGATCGTCGAGGGGGAAGAGCGCGGCGTCGACGGTGGTGACGGGCGCCAGCGCGTCCCAGCCGGCGGTCTGCCCGTCGGCGAACAGGGCCTGGTCGACGAAGGGGGACCGACGGAGGACGGCGTGGGCGAGTCGCAGGTCGGTGCAGCGCTCCACCCGCACCCCGGCCGCCAGCAGCGCCGGGTACCACCGGGTGGTGTCGTCCCACACCCAGCGGACCGGCGCGCGCTCCCGCTCCCGGACGAACCCGGCGAGCTCGCCGGTGGGTAGCCGGGTGTCCGTGGCCGCGGTCCCGTCGCCGGGATCCTCCCGCGCCTCCACGGTGTCCGCGCCGCGGCGCACGAGGACGATCCGGTTCACCGGCGCAGTCTCCGGACGTCGGCCGGCGGACCGCCGCAGTCCCGTCCGCTAGACGGTCAGGCAGAACGGGTGGCCCGCCGGGTCGGCGAAGACCCGGAAGGTCTCGCCCCCGCCGTCCAGGCGGACCGCGCCCAGGGCGAGCGCGCGCTCCTCCCCGGCGTCCAGGTCGTCGACCAGGAGATCGAGATGCGCCTGCTGGGGGCGGGAACGGTCGCCCCACTGCGGTGCCCGGTAGCCCTCGATCTGCTGGACCATCACCGACGTCGACCCGCCCGGGACCAGGGCGCCCTCGGGCCCCTCGTAGGCGATCTCCACGCCCAGCAGCTCGGCGTAGAAGCGCGCCAGCCGTCCCGCGTCGGGCGCGTCGACGGTGACGGCGTAGAGCTCTATCGCCGGCCCGACCCCGTCCCGCTGGCAGAGGTCGAACGGGTGGCCGGCCGGGTCGGCCAGCGTGATCCACGACGGGCCGTCCGCGAGCCGGGTGGCGCCGAGCTCCACGGCCCGCGCCGCCGCCTCCTCGTGGCCGTCGATTAGCAGGTCGAGGTGGAACTGCTGGGGCATCTCCTGCCCCGGCCAGCGCGGCGGGACGTGGTCGGGGGCCAGCTGGAAGCCGATCTCCTGACCGGTGGCCAGCCGGACGGTGATCCAGTCGGGCACCCGGCGGACGACGTCGCCGCCGGTCAGCTCCGTGTAGAACGCCGCGAGGCCCTCGATGTCGGGCGCGTCGAGGGCGACGAGTTCCAGTCGTGCCGTAGAGGTCATGGTGGGCATCGTGCCGCGCCCCTCCGACAGTTTCGCCGGGCTCCGCTCACACTTCTCGCATGAGCGCCGCACCCCGTCCGCCGCGGGGCGTCGTCCGGCTGCTCAACACCTCCGGCGGCCGGGTCCTCTGCCTGGCCGGCGAGGTCGACGCGGGCACGGTCGACTCGTTCCGGCGGACGTACGGCCCCGAGCCGATGCCCGTCGACGCGATCGACACGGGCTCGGTGACGCACCTGTCGATGCCCGCGCTCGACCTGGTGCTCGACCACCTCGACGCCGCCCAGCGGGCCGGGCGAACCGTCCGCGTCCGCCGGTCCCCCACCGTCGAGCGGCTCCTGGCGGAGGGAAGCCGGCTCAGGCCAGGGCCCACCTGACGTCGACCGTGACCGTCAGTTCGCTGGACCCCACGGCGATCGGGACGGCGGAGCTCTCGGCGGCCGCATCCGCGGCCATCACGGGGAAGGGCCCACCGGCGGGGGTCACCTGCTCGCGCACCTCCACCAGGTCGCCCAGCCGGCGGCCGGCCAGCTCAGCGTACTGCTCGGCCGTGCTGCGGGCGTCGGCGAAGGCCTCCTCGCGCGCCCGGGCCCGGAGCGCGGTGTCGTCGTCCAGCGCGTAGGAGACCCCCTGCAGCCGGGCCGCGTCCCCGCCCGCGTCGACCGCGTCGCTGATCACCTCGCCGGCCTTCCCGAGGTCGCGCAGGGTCACGGCGAGGTCCTGGCCGGCGAGGTACCCGCTGATCTCCTGGCCGTCGCTGCCGTAGCGCGGGTACACGCGCACGTTCACCGTCTGCACGTCCGCGTCGTCCACCCCGGCCTCCCGCACCACGTCCAGGACGCGCCGTGCCGCCGCGTTCGCGGCCTCCAGGGCCTCACCGACGGTTGGAGCGCCGGTCTCCACGCCGACGGTGACCCGCAGGACGTCCGGCGTCCCGGTGGCCGTGCCGGTCCCCTGCACCTGGACCCCCGCCTCCGCCGGGGGATCGCCGGGCGCCGCCTGCACCGGCCCGGAGGTGCCGACGACCAGGGCGGCGGTCACCGCGGCCGCGGCGACGAGGACGGCGAGCAGGGGCAGCAGCCTGCGGGGAACGGGCACGGGAACCTCCGGAAGGATCGGCGTGCGAGAAGGACGCCGATCCCCCGGTGCAGGTTCCGTCGTCAGCCGGGAGCGGCCGCGGTGGCCCGCTCCATCCCCCGCTCGACGGCGGCGATGAGCCGCGGGCGCAGCTCGGCGGCCGGGATGATGTCGTGCACCGAGCCGACCCGGCGGGCGCGCTCGATGTCGTGCACCGCCTCGAACTCCGCCGCGACCTCGCCCAGCTTCTCCGAGCGCACGGCGGCCGTCAGGGTCGCGAGCTCCACCCGCAGGTGGGCCTGCTCCACGCCCTCGGCCGCGGCGACGGCCGAGGTCAGCTCGCGGACCCGGGCGTCGGCCGATGTCCGCTTGTCCACCTCGCGGGTGAAGACGACCGCCGCCGCAGGCGCGCCGCCGAGCACCGAGGCGTAGGAGCCCTCGACAGCCAGCACCTGCATGTTGTCGTTGAGCACGCCGGAGAACACGACGAACGCCCCGCCGTGGTACCGCGAGATCAGGCAGAAGACGATCGGCCCGTCGAAGTTGACGATGGCGCGGCCGATCTCCGCCCCGTACTCCAGCTGCAGCTGCCGCAGCGACTCCGGTGACCCGTCGAAGCCGGACAGGTTCGCCATCACCACCAGCGGCCGGTTGCCGCTGGCCGCGTTGATCGCGCGGGCGGTCTTCTTCGACGAGCGCGGGAAGAGGGTGCCGGCGGTCCACAGGTCGGGGCCGTCGGCCGGGAAGCTCCCGCGCCGTGGGATCGGCCGCGACTCGATGCCCAGCACCGTCACCGGATGGCCGCCCAGGTGGGCGTCGACGACGACGGAGGTGTCGGCGTCGGCCATGCCGGCCCACCGCTCGAGGACGGGGTGGTCCTGGTCGGCGACGGCCCGCATGACTGTGCGGATGTCGAACGCCTTCTTGCGCTCCGGGTTCACCTCGGCCGAGAAGATGTCGCCGACGGTCGTAAAGTCGCTGCCCGGGTGCGTGTGCGGGAAGGTGCGCACGTCCCGGTCCCGCGGGTCGGTGCTGTCGGCCGGCCGTGGCCAGCGCTCCCCCGGCGCCACGTAGGCGTGCTCGTAGTGGTTCAGCAGGAGCTCGCCCGCCGCCAGAAGGTCCGGCGCCCAGTACTGCGCCTGCCCGTTGGGGCCCATGATCCGGTCGTAGCCGCCGATGCCGAAGTTGTCCTCGGCCGACACGCCTCCGGCGTAGTCGAGCGAGTGCTTGCCGGTCAGCACCATGGCGCTGTCCGGCGTCATGACCAGGATGCCCTTGGTGTGCATGAGCATCGTCGCCTCGGCGTTCCAGTACGGCTGGGCGCCGACGTTGATGCCCGCGACGACCACGTTGAGCTCGTGCCCGCGCTGGGTGAACTCGATGATCCGGCGCAGGACGGCGGCGATCCAGTCCATGTTCTCGGTGCCCGAGTCCATGGCGATCTTCGCCCCGGCCGACAGCGCGAACCACTCGGCCGGCACGCCGAGCTCCTCGGCGAGGTCCAGCGCCGCGTTGATCCGCCGGCACTCGGGCTCGGCCAGCGCGCCCAGCGCACGCGTGGGGTCGCCGAGCAGGATGACCCGGGTCATGCCCTCGGGGTAGCGGTCGGTGAAGGACCGCACCAGGCCGACCACGATGCCGGCCTCGTTGCGCCCGGGCGGGCGTTCGACGGGCACCAGGCGGCCGTCCTCGCCGAGATCGTGCTCGACGAACTCGCCGGGCGGCATGTCAGGGCCGACCCGATCGTCGCGCGACGCGAGCGTCCGTACGAGCTCGTAGGGGTAGACCGTGCCGCGCCGCCGCGCCTGCTGGACCTTCTTGGCGTGCTCGTCGAGCTCGCGCAGCGGCTCGGTCGGTGGGTCGTCGACGCGCACGACCACCCCGTGGCCCGTCGGGTTGGCGAAGCGCAGCACCCGCTCGCGCCAGCCGCCGCCGTCGCGCAAGCGGCCGCGCACGAGCACCACCTCTACGCCCAGGTCGGCCCCGGCCGGCGCCATCCGCTCGGCCACGGCCCGCATGTCCTCGGGGGCCAGGTCGATCGGGGGCCAGACGTACAGCAGCACGCGGTTCCACTGCAGGCGGCGCCGCGGCGGGCGCGGCGCCTGAAAGCGCCTGATGCCCTCCATCGCGCGCTCCCACATGTGCTCGAGCTCGGGCAGGCCGGTGACCCGGCCATCGTCGTCGCGGACGGGCGTGAGGTCGCGGACCTCGGCGATCGCGAACAGTCGCTCGTCGCGCGGGTTCTGGCGCCCGCGCCCGTGGAAGAGGTAGATGTCCTCGGCGGCGGGCAGGCGGTCGAGCTCGAAGTCGGCCATCCGCCACAGGTGCAGGCGCTTGCCCATCATCGGGTGCAGGCCGCGCAGGAGCTCGTCCTCGCGCAGGCCGCCGTCGTCCGGGCGCAGGGTCACCAGGTCGACCGCGGACATCCCGCGGCCGCGCTCGGGAACGGTCACCCCGACGACGATCCGGTGCAGGCGCTCGGGGACGCCGGCCGCCTCGAAGACCTCGCGCAGGACCTCGGGGGCCGGGGCCTCCTCCGCGTCGCCGCGGTGGGCGTAGACGTCGACGAGCACCCGGTCGCCGGCGGGCCGCGTCCGGGCGTGCGCGGCCATCCCGCGGGCGACGGCGGGCAGATCGCCGAGCTCGGCGAACCCCGCGACGAGGTGGTAGGTGGCGCCCTCGTGGACGTAGTCGGAGGTCAGCACGGGCCAGCCGCCCGCCTCGGTGGACGTGAACGGGCTCAGCCGGCGGACCCGGTAATAGCGCGCGGTGAGGACCTCCAGCAGTGCGGCGCGGATGCCCTCAGGGGCCTGGACGATGCGCTCGGTCAGCATCGGGGCCAGCGGCTGCGGGCAGGCGACCAGCGCCGCCATGCGCTCGCGACGATCCGTCCGGCGCGGGTCGTCGGCGAGCGCCTGGAGGTGGCGGCCCATCTCGGCGTAGACCGCCTCGCGGGCGGCCTGCATGACCGGCTGGTCGAAGTAGCGGTCGCGCGTCTCGCGGCCGAGATCGGCGATCACCGGGTCGCGGCGCTCCGTCGCGGCGACGAGCCGGTCGAGGACCTCGCGGAAGGAGCGGCCGACCAGCCCCGTCAGCTCGCCCGCGC
>DATHAK010000126.1:0-41387 GCA_035296685.1 Blastococcus sp. | reverse complement strand
GCGGTGACCTGGTCCGCCTGGGGGCCCTTGGCGCCCTGGACGACCTCGAAGTTGACCCGCTGGCCCTCTTCGAGGCTCTTGTACCCGTCCATCTGGATGGCCGAGTAGTGGACGAAGACGTCCTGACCGCCGTCGACGGCGATGAAGCCGAAGCCCTTCTCGGCGTTGAACCACTTCACGGTGCCCTGTGCCACGTGTGCTCCCACGTTTCGTGCGACGGACGACCCCTCTGAATCGAAGGGCCGGGTTTCAGCTCTTCCGCCCGTCGAACACGAACGTGGAACTCGAACCGCGCGAGACGGTACATGAGAAAGGGCACAGTTGTAGTGCATCCACGCAGGACTGACACCCGGATGTGACGCCCTGGCGTCACCCGGTCCGGGGAAGTGGGACCACCCTAGCCCTCAGCCGATGAGGCCCGCGGCCCGCACCGACTTCAGCGACGGCTCCACCCGGTGGGTCGGCCCGACCACCGGCTCCAGGGGGTCGAGGGTCTTCAGGCCCTCCCCCGTGTTGAGGACGACGGTCTCCTTGGCGGGGTCCAGCCGGCCGTTCTCGACGAGCTGACGGAGCACCGCGACCGTGACCCCACCGGCGGTCTCGGCGAAGATGCCCGTCGTCCGCGCGAGGTCACGGATGCCCTGGACGATCTCGTCGTCACCGACCCGGCCCACCGACCCACCGGTGCGCCGGATGGCGTCGAGCGCGTACGGGCCGTCGGCGGGGTTGCCGATGTTCAGCGACTTGGCGATACCGAAGGGCTTCACCGGCTTGACGACGTCCCAGCCCTGCTCGAAGGCGGTCGCGATCGGGTCGCAGCCGGCCGACTGCGCACCGAAGACCGTCCACTCGGTCGCCTCGACGATCCCGGCCGCGGTCAGCTCGCGGAACGCCTTGTCCACCTTGGTGAGCAGCGAACCCGACGCCATCGGGATGACGACCTGGGCCGGGATGCGCCAGCCGAGCTGCTCGGCGATCTCGTAGCCCATCGTCTTGGAGCCCTCGGCGTAGTAGGGCCGGACGTTCTGGTTGACGAAGGCGGTGTCCTCGAACTCGTCGGTCTCGGCGAGCTCGCTGGTGAGCCGGTTGACGTCGTCGTAGGAGCCGTCGACGGCGACGAGCGTCTGCCCGTAGACGGCGGACTGGACGACCTTGCCGGGCTCGAGGTCGGCCGGGATGAAGACGAACGACGGGATGCCGATCCGGGCGGCGTGCGCGGCGACGGAGTTGGCCAGGTTGCCGGTCGAGGCGGCCGCGATCTTGCGGTAGCCCAACCGCTTGGCGGCCGTGGCGGCGAGGCTGACCACGCGGTCCTTGAACGAGTGCGTGGGGTTGGCCGAGTCGTCCTTGACCCACAGGCCGCCGGTGATGCCCAGCTCCGCGGCCAGCCGGTCGGCCCGCACCAGCGGGGTGAGGCCCGGGTCGAGGCTCACCCGGTCCGCCGGGTCCTGGCCGACGGGCAGCAGGCCCGCGTAGCGCCAGATGTTCTGCGGTCCGGCCTCGATCTGCTCGCGGGTGACCGCCCGCATGATCTCGGGGTCGTAGTCGACCTCGAGGGGACCGAAGCACTCGGCGCACGCGTGCTCGGCGATCAGGCCGAAGGTGGCCCCGCAGTTGCGGCAGACCAGCCCGCGAGCAGGACAGGGCGGGACGGAGCCGGCGCTGGAATCGGCCTGGGCGGATCCTGGAGCGGTCAGGGTCATGCGACGACTACCTCCTCATCTTTCCCGCGTCGGGCCGTCGAGCCGCGCGGGACGGAATTGGCACCTTCCGCTGCGCACGCGCAGGCGGCGGTTGCCGGGGCTTCGTCGGGCCGTGTCCCTCTGCCCCTCTGGATGAGTGGAACGGTGCGACTCTACCCGCCGGCCGCCGGTGGCCCGGCGCTCGGTCGGGTGGTCTGCGGCACAACTCCCTTGTCCGGCCGGCGAGGCGGCAGGAGCATGCCCACGTGCGGGTCGCCGCGTGCCTGCTGACCGCCGCCGTGCTCGCGACTGCCGCGTGCGACTCCGGTGGGACGGTCCCCGACACCACCGGTGCGCCCTCCCGGTCGGCGACCGCGGCGCCGAGCACGACGACGTCGTCGGGTCCGCCGCCGGCCCCCGGGCTGGCCGGCGTCGAGGACGACCCGGCGGCCGGGCTCCGGGGCGAGCTCCTGCAGTTCCGCCGGGACGTCGCCGGTCGCCGGCTCGAGGTGCGGTTGACGGCGGCGAACGACGGGCTGGTCGTCGAGGCGCTGGAGCTGACGACGCCGGGCCTCCCCGCCGCACCGGCGGTGCCGCGGGGCGCCCAGTTGCACCGCGACCTGCCCCTGGACCTGCCGGTGGTGCTCGGCACCGTGGACTGCTCCGCCCCGGCCGGTCCCCCCGCCGCCGAGGTGCGGCTGAGTGACGCGGCGGGCGGCAGCCGGACAGTGACGGTGCCGCTCGATGACGGCGGGCTGGTGCGCCGGCTGCACGGCGCGGAGTGCGCCGAGCAGGCACTCCGGGCGCAGACCGCGATCGAGGTGGCCGAGGTGCGGGAGGTGTCCACCGACGACGGCCCGGCGCTGCGGGTGGCCGTCCACCTCCGCCGGATCGGGGGCAGCGATCCGGTGCGGGTCACCGGCATCGGGTCCAACACCGTCTACAGCATCGAGGCGGTCGGGCCGCTGCCGACGCTGCGGCAGGAGCCGGTCGTCCTGGACCTGCTGCTCATCCCGGCCCGGTGCGATACCCACGCCCTCGGGGAGAGCTACCGCACCGGCCTCATCGGGCTGGTCCTCGCGCTCGGGGACGACGACCCGCGCCCACTGACGTTCACCCCGCCGGACGACGTCCGGCGTCGGCTGGAGACCTTCGCCGTGGACACCTGCCGGGGCCGGGAGGACTGACCGGTCAGGATGTGCGGGTGGCTGCCCGCATCGTCTACACCGACCTCGACGGCACGATGGTGGGCCCGCGGGGCTCCTTCTGGCACACCGCCGGCCGGAAGCTGACCGACGACCCGGCGACCGCGCTGCTGGAGCTGCACCGCGCCGGCATCCCGCTGGTGCTGGTCAGCGGGCGGACGTTCGAGCAGGTCATCGAGGCGGCGCGGATCTTCGCGGCGGACGGCGCGATCGCCGAACTGGGCGCCACGGTCGCCTGGGACGCCGGCCGGGGCATGCACCGGCTGCGCGGCGAGCTGCCCGAGGGGTTCGGCGACCGGACGCCGATGGCCATCATGGCCGAGCTCGGGATCGTCGAGGAGCTTTTCGCCGAGCACCCGGGACGGCTGGAGTGGCACGCGCCCTGGCACGCCACGCACGAGGCCGACGCCCTGCTGCGCGGCCGGGTCGACCCGCTCGCCGTCGACGCCTGGCTCGCCGAGCGGGGCGCCGGCTGGCTGACGCTCAAGGACAACGGCGCCCTCCCGGTGACCTCGCGCATGACCCTGGACGACGACCCGTTGCCGCCGCGGGTCTACCACCTGATGCCCCGCGGGATCTCCAAGGGCTCCGCGATCGCCTGGGACCTCGAACGGCGGGGCATCGACCCAGCCGACGCCGTCGCGATCGGCGACAGCGTGAGCGACCTCGAGATGGCGCCCGCGGTGGGCCGACTGTGGATCACCGCCAACGGAGCCGGAGTCGAGGGGATGGCCGAGCTGATGGCCGCCGTCCCCAACGTGACCGTGACCGAGGGCGCGATGGGAGAGGGCTGGGCCCAGGCCGTCCGCGCATCGCTGTGACGTCGTCACGCCGGCGGGCTTCCTCCGTCGGCACGGTCACTCGGTGACGGTGTCACCATGGCGATGGGCAACCCGCCATTCGCCACTCTCCCGGCGATATACCTGGGTGGCTCGCAAGGTGTAGGTGCGCGGCTGGCCGTCGACCGACGCCGACGTGTGCTCCAGGCCCGCCGTATAGGCCATGTCGCCCACGACGTCGTAGGCGAGCAGCTCGAACGCGTACGAGGTGCAGTCGGAAAAGCTCCTCCCGAGTCCGGTGAAGAGCTCGTCGATCTCCTCTTGGCCGTGCGCGTTGCGCCAGGCACCCAGGACGCTGACGGGCTCCTCCCGGGACCAGAGCGCCCGCCGGGGCGCTGGATCACCGTTGTGCAGCGCGCGCTCCGCCTCGCACAACGTCGTCGTCACCCACGCCCGGAAGTCTTCGCGGTCGGTCACGCCTGCAGCTTGCTCTGTCGCTTTCCCCAACGGATCGGCTCGCGACATCACGGCAGGGAGGAATGTCGGCCGAAGGCTGTCACTCTCCCTGAGTCGGCCTGTGTGCGCGAGCAGCCCACTCAGGGACAGCCGCGGTGGGAACGCGAGGCGGGACGTCAGGTCGTGGGCTTCTCGCTGGTCCGGTCGTGGGCGGTCGTCTGCTGGGGTGAGGGGGTGGCCCAGCTCGCGAGGAAGGTCAGCGCCTGCTGGGACGGCGATCCGGGTTCGGCGGTGAAGGTGATCAGGGTCTGGCCGGGGTCGGCGGTCAGCTCCAGCCCCTCGTAGGCCAGGGACAGATCCCCGGCGACGGGGTGGTGGAAGTGCTTCGTGCCGGTGGTGTGCCAGCGGACGTTGTGCGTGGCCCACAGGGCGCTGAACCGCTCGCTGCGGGTGGTCAGCTCGCCGATGAGCTCGGTCAGCTCCCGGTCGTCGGGGCTGCGGCCGGCCTGCGCCCGCAGGAGGGACACGCTGTCGGCGGCGGCACGGTTCCAGTCGGGGTAGAAGTCGGCGGCCCGCGGGTCGAGGAAGGTGTAGCGGGCGTGGTTGGGTGCCCGTCCGGCACGCCGGCCAGGTCCGGCGTCGTCGAACAGATTGGCGTACAGCGCGCGGGCGAGGGTGTTGGCGGCCAGGACGTCGAGCCGCCCGTTCTGGACGAACGCCGGAACGCCGTTCATCGCGTCGAGCAACCGCCGGACGCCGGGGCGGACGCGCTGCTGCGGCGGCCGGCGACGGGTACGTGCCGTGGCGTTGGCGGTGCGGGCCAGGTCGTACAGGTGCGCGCGCTCGGCCTCGTCCAGCTGCAGTGCCCGGACGAGGGCCTCGAGCACGCTGTCGGAGACGCCGTGCGCGTTGCCGCGCTCGAGCCGGGTGTAGTACTCGACGCTGACACCGGCCAGCAGCGCCAGCTCCTCCCGGCGCAGGCCCTTCACGCGCCGGTGGCCGCCGTAGGTCGGCAGGCCGGCCTGCTGCGGGGTGATCCTGGCCCGTCGGGTGGCCAGGAACTCGCGCAGGTCCTTGCGGGTGTCCACGACACCGAGGCTAGGTCCGCTCGCCGCGGTGAGGGGGTCCCTGCCGGTACCCCCTCACGCCAGGCTCTGCCACCTTCCAGCCGACCGGCGTTCCCTCGGTTCCAGCGAGTTCGCACAGCCGCCCGCACCCCGCGGGCGCCGCCTCGCCTCCTGGACACCGAAGGACAACGACATGACCGACAAGAAGGTCTGGCTCGTCACCGGCGCCGGCCGGGGCATGGGCACCGACATCGCCCGCGCCGCCCTGGCCGCCGGCCACGCCGTCGTGGCCACCGGCCGCAACGCCGAGCGGGTGGCCGCCGCGGTCGGCGCGCACGACGACCTGCTCGCCACGGCGCTCGACGTCACGGACCCGGCCAGCGTGCAGGCGGCGGTCGACGCCGCCGTGACGCGGTTCGGCCGGATCGACGTGCTGGTCAACAACGCCGGCAACTTCTACGCCGGCTTCTTCGAGGAGATCACCCCGGAGGACTACCGGGCGCAGATCGAGACCAACCTGTTCGGCCCGCTGAACGTCACCCGCGCCGTGCTGCCGGTCATGCGCGCCCAGCGCTCCGGTCTCGTGCTGACCATCAGCTCCACCGCCGGCATCGTCGGGCAGGAGTTCTGCACCGCCTACGCCGCCAGCAAGTTCGCCCTCGAGGGCTGGAGCGAGTCGCTGACCCCCGAGGTGGCTCCCTTCGGCGTCCGCACGATGCTCGTCGAGCCCGGCTTCTTCCGCACCGAGCTGCTGACCCCGGACTCCACCCGCTACGC
This sequence comes from Blastococcus sp., assembly GCA_035296685.1. Taxonomy (GTDB): domain Bacteria; phylum Actinomycetota; class Actinomycetes; order Mycobacteriales; family Geodermatophilaceae; genus Blastococcus_B. Next base: position 35,421 of record DATHAK010000126.1, on the reverse strand, counting down.
CGAACCGACCATCGCCGACTACGCCGAGCGCACCCGGCAGACGGTCACCGCCTGGACCGGGATGAACGGCCGGCAGGGTGGCGACCCGGCCAAGCTCGCCCGCGCGCTGGTCCAGCTCGCCGGCTCCGACCAGCCGCCGCTGCGCTGGGCCGCCGGCGCCGACGCCGTCGGCGCGTTCGAGCAGAAGGCCCAGCAGTTGCTCGCCCAGGCCGACGCCCACCGCGAGCTGTCCAGCTCGCTGGCCCACGAAGACGTCACCGCCGACGCCTAACACGGGGACGTGCCGTGTCCCATAGGCCGCCTTCGCGGACACCGCCAAGCGTTAGAGGTGCACACCTGCCCTTGACCGCTTGTGCGAGCACACCGCCAGCAGGTGTGACCTACGAGGTGACGTCGCGGCGAGCGAAGTGCCGGAAGGCCAGCGCGGTGAATATCGCCGAGTAGACCAGGGACTGGATCACGCCGCGGTACAGGTCGCCCGAGTCCACCGGCGTCTGCAGCAGGTCGGTCCAGGCGAACTCCCCGGCGGTCGGGAACCAGTCGCGGATGGCACCGAGCTGCTCCACCTGGTCGAGGATCGCGAAGACGAACATCGTGAACACCGCGCCGCCGACCGCGGCCAGCGGCGCGTCGGTGATCGTGGAGAACCAGAAGCCGAGCGTGCCCACCACGAGCAGATGGACGGCGAGGTAGCCGAGCATCCCGGCCAGCCGCAGCAACCCCTCCCCCTGATCGAGCGTCACGCCCACCGGCGTCTGGATGTCCTCGAACCCGAAGGCGATCCCACCGGCGACGACGGCGACCAGCGCCAGGGTGAGCAGCGCGCCCACCGAGAGCACCAGGGCCGCGTACCACTTCTGCCGGAGCAGCCGCATCCGCGGCACAGGCGTGGCCAGCGTGTAGCGCAACGACCCCCACTGGGCCTCGCTGGCCACCGTGTCGCCGAAGAACAGCGCGTAGACGACGACCAGGAAGAAGCCGGTGGTCGCGAACAGCACGAACAGGGTGAAGTTCAGCCCGCTCGAGGTGGCGACGTCGACCAGGTTGATCCGGCTGTTCTCCTGGGCCTCCTCGCTGCCACCCAGTTGCAGCGCGCCGATGAGGATCAGCGGCAGCGCCACCATGAGCACGAAGGCACCGATGGTGCGCCGGCGCTTGAACTGCCGGCGAAGCTCGACCGAGAGCCGCAGGGTCCGCTCCGGCCGGTAGCCGGCAACGGCGCCGGTCGGCTGCACGTGCTCGGTGTCCCGGGGCGCGCTGAAGGCCATCCGCGCGGCCGATTCGGTCGTCATGACTCCCCCACCAGCGCCAGGAACGCGTCCTCCAGCCTCCGCCGCGGCGTGAACTGGTCGATCTCGATGCCCGCCTCGATCAGCGCCTGCAGCGCCCGGGCGCGGCTGGTCCCGTCGAGTTCGGCGACGAGCCCCTCGTCGGTCACCTCGGCGCTGACGCCGGGCAGCCCTTCCAGGACCGCGATGGCGCGGTCGGTCTCGCCGTCGTCGACCAGACCGATCGACACAGCGCCACCGGTACCGACGATCTCCTCGACCGTCCCCTGCGCGATCTTCTGCCCCTTGGCCATGACGACGACGTGGCTGCAGGTCTGCTCGATCTCCGACAGCAGGTGGCTGGAGACGATCACCGTGCGCCCCGTCGCCGCGTACGAGCGCAGCACCTCGCGCATCGCGTGGATCTGCGGCGGGTCGAGCCCGTTGGTCGGCTCGTCGAGCACCAGCAGGTCGGGCAGCCCGAGCATGGCCTGGGCGATGGCCACCCGCTGCCGCATGCCCTGGCTGTACCGGCGGACCGGTCGGTCGATGGCCGCACCGAGGCCCGCCACCGCGATCGCCTCGTCCATGTGGGCGTCCTCCGCCGGCCGCCCGGTGGCCGCCCAGTACAGCCGCAGGTTGTCGCGGCCGGACAGGTGCGGCTGCAGTCCGGTGCCCTCGACGAACGACCCCAGCCGCGACAGCACCGGGGCACCGGGGCCGGCGGCGTGCCCGAAGATGCTGATCCGGCCCTCGGTGGGGCGGATCAACCCCATGAGCATGCGCAGCGACGTCGTCTTGCCGGCCCCGTTCGGGCCGAGGAGCCCCAGCACCTGACCGCGGCGGACCTCGAAGGACAGGTCGCGGACGGCGACGAAGCCGTCCTTGTAGGCCTTGGAGATGCCCTCGAAGCGCAGCGGCACGTCCTCGCCGTCGGGCTCGACCGCCGACACCTGCCGGCGCCGGCGGCGTCCCCACACCATCGCCGCGGCCCAGCCCAGCAGGCCGAGGCCCGCGAGGACGCCCAGCAGCACCCACCAGCGCGAGGAGCCGCTGTCGGCCTGGGCCTGCCCCGTCACCTGGGGGACGGCGAGCTGCCCGGAGCCCTCGGCCGGGACGTCGCCCAGCCCGACCGAGTACACGGCCGACTCGGCGGGCAGCGCGAACGCCTGGTCGGTGGAGGAGACCACCAGGCGCATGGTGTGGCCGGCCTCGAAGCGGTGCACGATCGCGGGCAGGGTCACCTCGACGGGCGTGGGGGCGGCCGGGTCGGGCGACAGGCCGGTCAGTGCCAGCGGCGCCACCAGCCCGGCCGGCAGCGTCGTCGCCCCGCCCGGACCGACGTCGTAGAGCTTGGCGAAGAGGGTGGCCGATCCCTCCGGCGAGGACACCGCGATCTCGACCGTCGGTGCGCCCACCACCTCGACGGCGGCGTCCAGCGGCTCGCTCTCGAACGCGGCGAACTGGCCCGGGATCTCGAGCGTGGTCCCGCCGAGGGCGGAGGTCAGCGCGCCCAGCCCGGGCACGGTCGTGAGCGCGGCCGGCGTGCCCCCGGCGGGCGTCATCACCGGCTGCGTCCGCCCGGAGAGGCCCACGGCGCGGCGGTCGGCCGGCTCCTCGCCGTCCAGCCCGGGGTAGCTCGCCGCGACGACGGTCTGGGTGCCGCCCTGCACCCGGGCGACGCCCCCGGTGGAGCCCAGCCCCGTCGGGGCGGGGAACTCGAAGCCCGTGCCGGGGTCCTCGCCCTCGACCCGCAGGTAGTAGTCGAACCAGCCGGTCACCTGGGCACGGAGGTCCTCGATGACGTCGTCGGACGCCGCCGAGTCGTGCCCGCCCGCGTACCAGACGACCTTGACCGGGGTGCCGTTGGCGTCGATCCCCCGCGCGTTGGCGTCGGCCTGTCCCAGACCGAACAGCGAGTCCTGCGTCCCCTGGATCAGCAGGGTCGGCGCGGAGATCCGGTCGAGGACGCCCGCCGGGCTGCTGCGGTCGAGCACCGCGGCGATCTGCGGCGTCAGCGTGCCCGTGGCGGCTGCGGTCTGGTAGGCCGCGCAGATGTCGTCCCGGAACCGGCCGCAGGTCAGCGCCTGCTCCACGGCACCCGGGTCGAGCGACGACGGATCGAGGGCCGACAGATCGGCGGCCGCGCCCGCACCGACGCCGTCCCCGGTTCCGCCGCCGAGGGCGTCCAGCAGCCCGCCGGTGGGCGCCGATCCGACACCGAAGAACAGCCCCGACCACAGCCGCTTGTAGACGCCGGCGTCGGGGTCCTGCGCGGTGGCGGCCACCGTGCGCGCCCCGGCCACCGGGCCGGTCTGGTTCGGGAAGAACGCGGTGGTCAGCGAGTTCCAGGTGATCTGCGGCGCGATGGCGTCGATGCGGTCGTCGTACGCGGCCCCGAGGAGCGCCAGCGCTCCGCCGTAGGAGCCGCCCGCCACCCCGACCCGCGGATCACCGTCGCCGTCGAGCTGCACGTCGTCGCGCTCGGCGAGCAGGTCGAGGAGGGTGGACAGGTCCGCGATCTCGAAGCGGGGGTCGTTCAGCCCGATCTGGCCGGTGCTGCGGCCGAAGCCGCGGGCCGAGTAGGTGAGGACGACGTAGCCGTGTTCGGCGAGGGCCCGCGCGTCGTCGGAGACGGAGTCCTTGCTGCCTCCGAAGCCGTGGGCGAGCACCACGGCCGGGGCAGGCGCCTCGCTCGCCGGCAGGTACAGGGTGGTGTCCAGCTCGACGGCGTCGGCACCGGACCCCGAGGAGACCATCGCGTCCTCGGTGCGCACGTCGTCGGCGGCAGCGGCCGGCGGGGCGAGGACGAGGAGGCCGCCGATCAGCGGCAGGGCGAGCAGGGCACCGAGCGCCGCACGGGCACCGGAGCGCGGGCGTGGACGCAGGAGCCCGCGGAGTGGGCGCACGAAGCGCCCAACGGACGGCGGCGAGGACATGTTCCGGCGGCCCAGCAGGCCGCCGGCAGGTCAGCGACCGGGGATCAGGGCTGCCAGTCTCCGGTCAGGACGACGACGATCCCCGGCGCGCTGACATCGGCGGGCAGATCGAAGAACCGCGGCGCCGGACCCTGCAGCTGCGGGAACGCGTCGACGAGCGAGACGGCGGCCTGCCGCTGGGTCTCGTCGCCCTCGGTGAAGAACACCGTGCTGGCGGCGACGTCGCCGGCGGTGTAGCCACCGACCCCGGGGGTCTCCCACCCGGCACCGTTGAGCGCGCCGGCCACCTTGGCGGCGAGCCCGTTGATCTCGGTGGCGTTCAGCACGGTGACCGGCGCGAACACCGGGGCCACCACGATCGGCTCCACCTCGGGTGGCGTGGTCGGGAGCTCGGGCAGCGGGTCGGCCGGAGCCGCGAGCGACGGGGTGGTGTTCGTGGCGACCGGCGTCGTGGCCGAGGTCTCGGCGGTCTCCGGCGAGACGTAGGAGTAGACGCCGAGGACGCCCAGGGCGACGACGGCCATGGCCACCAGGCCCTTGACCACGCGCCGCGGCCTCCGGACGACGTCCTCGTCCTCGTCGAGGACGGCGACGGCCGAGCCGGTGCGCTTTTCGGCCTTGCGGCGGGCCATGTCGGCCGCCTGCCGCTCGGCGCGCATGGCGGCACGTCCGCCCACGACCGAGTGCGGACCCGAGACCGGGCCGCGAGGCTCGACGGGCTCGAACTCGTCGTCGTAGCCGTCCGGGGCGCCCCGCCGGCGGCCGGCGACCCGGCGCTCGGGGATGACCGTCGTCCCGGGCGCGCCGGGCATGTCGAACGGGCCGGAGTCGAACGCGGGGTCGGCCAGGAGCGCGGAGTCGCCGCGGGAGGGCTTGGTCCAGTCGCCGTAGGCGGGCGAGGAGGAGCCGGTCGACGACGTCTGCCGGTGTACGCGCGGGGTGGGGCCGGAGCGGTAGCCGGAGATGTCCGGCAGCGGCCCGGACAGGTAGACGTCGTCCTCGTGAGTGAAGTCCGCCCGCGGCTCGGGCGTGGGCACCGCCCGGAACGGCGCGCCGGACGTGCGGGGCGCTCCGGCGGGCACGGGAGCGCGCGTGGCGGCGGGCACCGGGGGCAGCGGCAGGCGGGGCCGCGACATCTGGCGGGCCTCGTCACGGCGGCGGACGGCCTCCGCCGAGGGACGGCCGACCGGGCGACGGGGCCGGTCGTCGGACCGGCCGAAACCGCTCGCGCCGGGATGGCCGTTCAGGTCGTCGGGCGACCCGCGCCAGAGCCCGTCGGGCGCATCGGTGCGCCGACGACCAGCGGCGACCGGAGGCGTGCCCCAGTCGCGTCCGTCACTCTCAGATCCGCCGTGCCTGCCCACGGTGACTAAATCTAATGGGTGTAACTCTCATTGCCCAGGACCTTGGGACGAACGCGTTCGTTGCCGCGCGAGTCGCAGTCTGCGAAGGCGGCGCACGAGGAGGGGGTCGGCGGCCAGGGCGTCGGGCCGGTCGACCAGTGCGTTCAGCACCTGGTAGTAGCGAGTCGGGGTGACCCCGAAACGGTCGCGGATGGCCGTCTCCTTGGCCCCCGCCTGGCGCCACCAGTGGCGCTCGAAGGTGAGCATCTCGTGCTCCCGCCGGGACAGCCCCGAGGCCGGGACCTGCGCGGAAGCCTCCCCGGACCCGTCGATCCGGGGTGGGGAGCCCCCGGGGACCGGGTCGTCGATCATCTGTCGTCGCCCTCCTGTGGTAGCGGTCCGCGCCCCTGCCGGGAGCGGTTCGAGGACGACGGTAGCGACGGGTACCGACGTTTTCCGGCGACCGGTTCCGGCGCCCGAGGAGCCCTCCTCACGGGGCCTCAGATGCCGGCCGCGACCGTCTCCGGCGCCGTCCGGCGAGACGTCGCCCGGGCGTGTCGCAGGCTGTCCGCGGTGAAGATCGCCAGGGCCACCCAGACGATCAGGAAACCGGCCAGCCGCGCCGGCGGCATCGGCTCGTCGTAGACGAAGACCCCGATCGCCAGCTGCATCAGCGGGGTGAGGTACTGCAGCAGGCCGACGGTGGACAGCGGGATCCGCCGGGCGGCGGCCGCGAACAGCAGCAGCGGGACAGCCGTCGCGATGCCGGAGACGACCAGCAGCAGCGCGTGCCCGGTGCCGGCGTTGCCGAACGTCCCGTTCCCCCCGGAGTGCAGGACCGCCAGGACGACGGCGGCCGGGACGGCGACCAACGCCGTCTCGACGAAGAGGCCGGGGGCTGCGTCGACCCGCACCAGCTTCTTCATCACCCCGTACAGGGCGAAACTCGCGGCGAGCGCGAGCGCGATCCACGGCGGGCGGCCGTAGTCGATCGTGAGCACGGCGACCGCCAGGCCGGCGGTCGCCACGGCGACCCACTGGAGGCGTCGCAGCCGCTCGCCGAACACCATCACGCCGAGCAGGACGCTCACCAGGGGGTTGATGAAGTAGCCGAGCGAGGTCTCGACGACCTGACCGGAGTTCACGCCGTAGACGAAGACCAGCCAGTTCACCGCGATGAGCACGGCCGCACCCGCGAGCACGAGCAGCCGACGGCGGTCGGTGACCAGTGCGCGCACCTGACCCCAGTGCCGCAGGACCGTCAGCAGGACCGCGACGAACAGCAGGGACCAGAGCACCCGGTGGGCGACGATCTCCAGTCCACCGGCCGGCTCGAGCAGCGGGAAGTACAGGGGGAACAGGCCCCACAGCGAGTAGGCGCCCAGCCCGGAGAGCACGCCCAGGCGTCGGTCGTCCACGGCCCGACCGTACGCGGCCCCGCCCCGGGCGGCCCCGTCCCCGGTGGCCGCGTCCCCGGTGGCCCCGTCCAGAGGCTCGCCACGAGCTTGCGAGTGGTGAGGGGGACGGGGTCCTTCTACGAGTGGTGAGGGGGATGGGGTCCTTCTACGAGTGGTGGGGGGGACCGGGTCCTTCTACGAGGGGTGGGGAGGACGGGGTCCTTACACAGTCTGGATGTAGTCGACCAGCTGCTTGCGCTCCTCCTCCAGCTCGTCGAGCCGGGCCTTGACGACGTCACCGATCGAGACGATCCCGATCAGCACGTCGTCCTCGACGACGGGCACGTGCCGCACCCGGTGATCGGTCATCGTCTTGGCCAGGTCGTGCACGCTGGCCTGCGGCGTGCAGGTGTGCACCTGCGCGGTCATCACGCTCGAGACCGGCTCGGCGAGCAGACCGGCGCCGTGCTCGTGCAGCCCGCGGGCGACGTCCCGCTCGGAGACGATCCCGTCGATCCGCTTGCCGTCGGCCGAGACGACGAGTGCACCGATGCCCTTCTCGGCGAGCACGCCGAGGGCGGTGCGGACGCTCTCCGACCCGTCGATCGTGGCGACCTCTCGGCCCTTGTGCCTGAGCAGCTGACTGATCTGCAACTCTCGACCTCCTCGCGGAACGTGCCGGGAGTCTCCACCCGGGGCCGCCGGAGGGCAACGGCACCCCCCGATCGGCCTACCGTTCGGGTGTGCCCGTACGACGGCCCAACCCGATCCAGTGGATCTGGTACGCCCTCGGGGGTGGACTCCCCCGCGAGCTCTCCGCGTGGGTGCTCGCCGACACGACCCGGCGCACGTGGATCGTGCGCCACCTGACGCGGGCGGTCGTCCAGATGCTGCCCGTGGTCGCGCTCTGCCTCGTCGTCCCCGTTCCGTGGGCCTACCGGCTGTCGGCGGCCTTCGGCGGCCTGCTGATCGGGCTGCTGTTCTCGATGGCCTTCATGACCGAGACCATCGAGCACCGCGTCAGCAAGGCGGGCTACCCGTCGGGCACCGCCGCCCGCGTCCGCGAGGAGCGGGCCGAGCGGGACCGGGTCGAGCGCCGTTCCCCGTACCGCCGGGACGGCGCTGGCAGCTTCGACTGAGGAAGGCCCGTGCTCGGGACGGGCCTCAGTCGACCCGGAAGCCCAGCTTCACCGTGACCTGGAAGTAGGCGACGTCGCCGTCGACCACCTGACCGCGGATCTCCTTCGCCTCGAACCACTCGATGTTCCGCACCGTTTCGGCGGCCTTGCGCACCGCCGTCCGGATCGCGTCGGCGACGCTGGTCTGGCTGCTGCCGACGACCTCGGTGAGCCGGTACACGTGGTCACTCACGGGAACTCCTCCTGCTGGGGGGATGAGGCCTCGACCGTGGCAGAAAGCCGGCCCGAGCGCACCGTCCGCGTACGCGGGAACCGACGTACGCCCCCTCCGGGAGCCGACGTACGTACGTCGTTCCCGAGGCCCTGAATACGTCGTCCTACAGATTTCGGGAGGACTCGTTCTCCGAAGACTTCGGCCCGTTCCGCAACGACGCCGAAGGAGCCACCCCGATGTCCGTCCTCACCCTCGTCCCCGCCCCCCGCACCGCCCTCGACGACCGGTCCGACACCGACGGCCGCGGGCTGCTCGAGGCACTCGCGGCGGGTGACGACGCGACCTGGCAGGCGACCGTCCGCCGGTACGAGGCGCTGCTGCGGTCCGCCGCCCGGGTGGTGCTGCGCAGCGACGCCGACGTCGACGAGGCCGTGCAGCGCACATGGGTGCTGCTGCTGCGCAACGCCGCCCGGATCAACGACGCCCGCGCCCTCCCCGGCTGGCTGTCCACCACCGCCCGCCGGGAGGCCCTGGCCATCCTGCGGGCACAGCAGCGGACCATCCCCAGCGAGGACGTCGGCGACCGGGTCGCCCCCGACGACCGCGACCTGGCCACGGCGCTCATGGACGAGGAGCTGCGCCGGGCGCTGGACGAGGCGGTCGAGCGGCTGCCCGAGAGCCAGAAGATGGTCGTCCGCGCGCTGCTGCGCGAGCCGGCGTCCTACGACGCGCTCAGCAACGAACTCGGCATCCCGCGGGGCAGCCTGGGCCCGCTTCGGGGCCGGGCCGTCCGCGCCCTGCGCGCGCAGCTGGAGCCCAGCCTCCGCTGAGCGCCGCCGCGGCGCAGGGCGGCAGGTCAGGCGGTGGGACCGCCCTGCCGGGGAGGGTTGTCGACGACGTGCTGGATGCCCCGCCGGAAGGCCTCGCCGATCGTGAGGTCGGGGTCGGCGTCGACGGTCTGCTTCAGCTTGCCGACCAGCTCGTCGTCGAGATCGATCGTCTCGTCGGGATCGTCGTTGTCGGGGTTGAACAGCGACAGCTTGAACGGCGACATGGGTGTCCTTCCGCAGCGAGGGGCCGGCTCCTACCGGGCGACCTTCGCCGCGAGTGCCGCGGCCTGCGCACGGTTGGTGACCTGCAGCTTATGCAGAACACGGGAGACGTGGACCCCCACCGTGCGATCACTGATGAACAATGTGCGGGCGATCTGCCGGTTGGTCGCGCCGGTGCCCAGCAGCGCCAGGACCTCGTACTCCCGTTCGGTCAGCCCGTAGGGGCGGTCCTCCGGCGAGGTGCGCGGCGCCGGCGCCGGCGAGAGCCGCGTCCGGGCCAGGAGGGCGTCGACCTCGGCGGTGATCGGGACCGCGCCCAGTCGGTCGGCGATCTCGCGGGCCGCGGCCGCCGCCGCGGCGGCCCGCTCCCGCTTCTTCGCCGTCGCCAGGCACTCCGCCTGCCGCAGCAGGCAGTAGGCCTCCTCCCGCGGTCGGTCGGCGGTCCGCCAGAGCGCGACCGCGTCCGCCCAGTCGTCCGCCGTCGCGTCGCCGCGGATCCGGCCGAGCTCGTTGCGGGCGGTGCGGTGGGCCGCAGCCTGACCGACGTCGTCCACCGCGCGGCCGAGACTCTCCAACTCGGTCGCCAGCCGGTCGATCCGGACCTGCGCGCCCGCGTCGGCACGGCCGGGCACCGGCCCGGCCCGGTCGGCCTCGTTCCGCAGGCCGAGGACGACGAGCTCGGTGCGGAACATCTGGTCCTGGGTGCCGGCCAGCCGGCGGAGCGCCGCGTCGACGGTCCGGTAGCAGCCCGCCGGGTCGCCCTCCTGGGCCAGCAGCTCCGCGGTCGCGGTGGCGATCGCGGCGATCACCGCCGGCTCGTCGGCGTCCCGCAGCGGGGCCGCGGCCTCGAGGCTGGCCCGGGCCGCCGCCGGCCGGCCGGTGCGCAGGAACAGCTCGGCCCGCTCCAGGTGCAGGTGCAGCGCCTGCCCCTGGACGATCCGGCCGTCCAGCAGCTCCGCGAGCACTGCCTCGGCCCGGGCGTAGTCACCCCGGCGGATGAGCATGTTGGCGGCGTTGCACGCCAGCGCTGCCCCCACGGCGAGCTCGAGCCCGTACTCCGGCAGCAGGCTCAGCCCCTCCAGGGCGGCCGACGCCGCCTCCGCCGGCATGCCCCCGACCTCGTAGGCGACCATCAGGTTGGCGTAGGCGCGGCAGAGCACGGTCCGGTCCTCGACGTCGCGGGCGAGGCGCACACCCTCCCGCAGCACGTCGAGGGCGGCGCCGTCCCCGAGGATCGCCCCGGCCGTGCCGCGGGTGGTCAGCGCGTCGGCGAGGACCGCCGCGGTGCCGTGCTCCCGCGCCGCGTCCACGGCCCGGTCGGCGAGCCGGATGGCGTCGTCGAACTCGGCCATGATGAACGCGCCCCGCGCCATGGCACCCCAGACCTGCGCGTGGCAGGCGGTGACCTCGGCGTCGAGCGTGGCCGCCGCCTCGGCGTACGCGGCCTGGCTGCGGGAGGTCAGCCCGGCCTCCCACAGGAAGCAGCCCAGACGCTCCAGCGCACTCGCCCGGTCCGCCTTCTCGACGGGGCCTTCGTGCAGGGCCTTCTCCAGCAGGGCGGCCGCCGCCCCCGGGTCACCGGCCAGCCGCGCCGTACCGGCGGCCTCCAGTGCGAGCTCCAGTCGCTCCGCGGGTCCCTCGGTCCGGGCGCCGAACTCCAGCGCCCGCTGGTAGTGGGCCCACGACTCGGCGAAGGCGTTCAGCTGCCGCGCCTTGCGCGCCGCGCGCAGGCTCCAGCCCGCCGCCTCGCCGGCGACCCCGGCGGCCGACCAGTGCATGCTCACCGCGGTGGCGGTGACGACGTCGTCGGCCGCCCGCTCGGCCAGCGCCTGCGCTGCCTGCTGGTGCAGGCCGCGGCGCTCGAAGGGCAGCAGCTGCGAGAGCACCGCCTCGCACATCAGGCTGTGGCGGAATGCGTAGTCGGCGCCCTCGACCACCAGCACCCCGACGTCCACGGCCTCCCGGACGGCGGCGGCGTACCGGTCGGGCGCCAGGTCCGAGGCCCGGAAGAGCTGCTCGTCGGGAACCCACAGGCCGAAGACCGCCGCCAGCCGGACCAGGGCGGCGGCGTCGGTGCCCAGGCTGCGGACGCGGGAGAGCAGCACGTCCTTGGCCCGCCGCGAGCCCGGGTCCTTCACCAGCTCGCTGAGCAGGTAGGGGTTGCCCTGGGTCTGCTCGTACCAGGTCTCGACGTCGACGTCCTCGCTCCCGGTCAGCGCCGCGACGAGCTCGCGCGTCTCCCGCCGGTCGAGGCGTTGCAGCTCCAGGCAGCTCGCGCCGGGCAGCCGGGTCAGCTCGTCGACGGCCTGCTGGACACGACCGATCCGGGGCGTCTCGTCGTCCCGCAGGGTGAGGACCAGGCTGAGCCGGCGGCGGGCCGCGGTGCTGGCCAGGTAGACGAGGAAGTCGCAGGTGGTCTCGTCGGCCCACTGCAGGTCGTCGATGACCAGGGTGGTCGTCGTCGGGGACCCGGCGGGGACGAGCGCGTCGGCCCAGATGCGGATCGCCCGCAGTCGCTGCTCGGAGGACTGCTGCTCGGCGCCGTCGGCGGTCTCGGGCCACCCGCCGCGCGCGAAGAAGATCTGCTCGAGCGCGGCCAGCGGCAACGGCTGACCGGCCAGCTGGAGGCACGAGCCCTCGACGACGTCGGCGACCGCCGCCACCCGTTCCACCGCGACGAGGGTCGACTTGCCGACGCCCGCCTCACCGGACACGACGACGACGTGACCGGGCTCGGCGAACGCGCGGGCAACGGTCGCGCGGTGCTCCGCGCGCCCCACGTAGGGAGCCAGCCCCGCCCCGTTCACCGGGTCATCCTGCCGCGACGGATCGCCCTCGTCCAGGAACGGGCCACCGGGCGAGTGAGGTGGTGACCGACCGCACAGGGAACGCGCACCGGCGGGTACCGGGGCCGCTTCCGGGGTGTCGTTCACCCGGTGCGGGTTCTGCAGGACCCCGGAAGCGGGAGGAACACCCGGCAAGCGCGGGCAGCTCGCCCTTCGCGGGGACACCGCATCCCTGGACGCAACGCACACGCCCTGGAGCCGACGGCGGGACTTGAACCCGCAACCGCCCGATTACAAGTCGGGTGCGCTACCAGTTGCGCCACGTCGGCCGGACCACCGCGGTGGCCGGGTCGATCGTAGGGTCCCGCGGGAGCTCAGGCGGCGTCGGTGTCGGCGACGGTGCCGCCGGACACCGGTCCCCCGCGCACGAATGCGGCCGGGTCGGTGCCGAGCGCCGGCCCGGCGGCGAGCCACCGGGCGAACCCTGCCGGGTCGCGGCGTTCCAGCTCGTCCAGCGCCTCCCCGCGGCGCAGTACCAGAGACTGCCGCGTCGTCGGGTCCAGGCGACCGGCGAGCACCGCGGTCGTGCGGGTCCACTCCTGCCCGAGCGCCTCGGTGCTCAGCGCCGTGACGGGCACGAGGAGCCCCGCGACGCCGCGGGCCGGTTCGGGCGCAGGGAGCGCCGTCGGGCCCTCGCTGCCGGCCGGCCGGCGCCCGGCCGCCCGCCGTCCGCCAGTGCCGCGGCGGGACCTCCGGAGGCGTCCCAGCAGCCAGCCGAGCACCCCGACCATCGCCGCCAGCGCGGCCACCGCCCCTCCGGCGAGCGCCGTGATCCCGGCGAGAGCCAGGAGCAGCGCCACCGAGCCGCCCGTCACCTGGACCACCGGCTCGAGGATCGACCGACCCCCGGCCTCCCGGACGATCCCGGCCGTCGTGCAGCCGGCCAGCATCCCGACGACGGCGACGGCCACGAGACCGGAGCCCCGCAGCGCCAGCCCACCGGCGAGTGCGAGCGCACCCACGCAGAGGAGGACGGCCCAGAACAGGACGCGGGCGAGCGGGCCGCGTGCGGACACGGGAAGCCTCCAGGGGACGCCGGAGCAGGACCGAACGGGAGTCGCCGGTCCCGGAGGCCCCGGCTGTTCTCCCGTTCGCGTCGCGCACATACCCGTCCCGGCCGCCGGATGCACACGCCGTCGGCAGGTCTTCCCTCGGGCGCCTCCGGCGAGGAGAGTCGGGCGTGGGACCAGTAGGAGCTCCCCGGAGGTGCATCGTGTCGATGTCGGCCCCACCCGTTCCCTCCGACGGCGCGGAGGACGTCCGCGCCGGCAATGCCGACACGGGGGCCGATCCCCCCGCCCGCGAGATCGTCGTCGGCGTCGACGGCAGCGAGTGCGCACTCGGCGCGGTGCGCTGGGCGGTGCAGGAGGCGGCCCGCCGCGATGCGCCGCTCCGGATACTGCATGCGGCCACCTACCTCGGCCGGCCGGAGTCCTCCGGCGCTCCACCCCCCGAACTCCCCCGCGCCCGCCGGATCACCGCGCAGGCCTTCACCGTCGCCCGGCACACCGCGCCCGGGGTGCAGTCGTCGACCGAGGTCGTACCTGCCGATCCGGTGCCCACGTTGCTGCGCGCAGGGGCCGGCGCCCAGCTCCTGGTGCTGGGCAGCTCGACGACGGGGGCCGCCGACGAGCTCGTGCTCGCCTCCGTCGCGCTCCGCGTGGCCGCCCGCTCGACGCAGCCGGTCGTCGTCGTCCCGCGGCAGCGGACCGAGCCCGCCGGACGTCCCGCCGTCGCCGTCCTGGGAGTGGGTGACGGGGCGGACGACGAGGCGGTCGCGCTCTTCGCGGCCGACGCGGCGCAGCGTTCCGGGGTGGGCCTCTCGGTCCTCCAGACGCGTCCCCCGCGGCGGGCGGTCCCGAGCTGGGTGGACGACGACGAGGAGTGGGGCCGCCGCTTCCCCGACCTCGAGGTGCACCGCAGTGAACTGCCCGCGGCCCGTGCCGACCACGTTCTCCGCGCCACCTGCCCCTCCCCGCTCCTGGTGATCAGCGCCGGGGAGAGCGGCCTGCTGCACCGCACGCTGGACAACTCGCACCGCTGGCTGCTGCGCCACTGCACCTCGCCCATGGCGCTCGTCCCGCCGGTGCACCGGTCGCAGCAGGAGCCGCAGGGGGAGGTCCTCGCCCCCGACTGAGCCGCGCGCGGCCGCCGCCCCGGGCTGCGGGCAGGATCGGCGGCCGTGAGCTCCTCCCTGGTCGAGGTCGGACCCCGCCTGGCCGTCGTCCTGGTGGCGCTCACCGCCATCGCCGCGACCGGCGGCCGGCTCTCCGGCCTCGGCCAGGACCGGGCCGTGCTGCTGGCGGCGGGCCGGGCGGCCGTGCAGCTCGCGGTGGTCTCGGCGGTGCTGCTCGTCGTCGTCCGGTCCCTGCTGCTGTCCACGCTGTTCGTGCTGCTGATGGTCGCGGTCGCGACCATCACCGCCTCCGGGCGGGTGACCGGTCTCGGGCTACGCGCACCGGGGTCCCCCGCGCGACTGCGGGCCGCGGTGCTGCCGATCGTCGGCGGGGCCGCCCCGGTGGTCGCGCTCGTGCTGGCCGCAGGCACCGTCCCGCTGCGCGGTGAGGCCGTCATCCCGGTCGCGGGCATCCTCATCGGGGGAGCCATGACGGCGACGTCGCTGGCCGGCCGCCGCGTCCGGGACGAGCTGACCGCACGCCGCGGTGAGGTGGAGGCCGCGCTGGCCCTGGGCTTCCTCCGCCGGGACGCCGTCCTGCTCGTCGGGCGGCCGGTGGCGGCGACGGCTCTGGTCCCGGGGCTCGACCAGACCCGCACCGTGGGACTGGTGACCCTTCCCGGCGCGTTCGTGGGCGTACTGCTCGGCGGCGGCAGCCCGCTGGCCGCGGGAGCGACGCAGATACTGGTGCTCGTCGGGCTGCTGGCGGCCCAGGTGCTGGCGGTGTGGGCCGTCACCGAGCTGATCGCCCGCGGCTTCCTCGACGACGGGACCACCTGAGGCGCTCAGGAATCTCACAGCACGTCTCCAGCGCTGCTCCAGACGGCGGCCGGACAGTGGCGAACACCGCGGCCGGACGGCTGCACGCGAGGAGGACAGAGAAGTGACTGAGCACGGGCAGGCGACAATTCCCGGGGCCGGACAGCCGATGGGCTCCGCGTTCTCCTGGGCACCGCCGGAGCCGCCGACCCCGCCGGTCTACCCCGGCTACGGCGGTCACCCGCCGGGGGACCCCGGCGGCGCCGGTCCGGCCACCGCCCCCCGCCGAGCGGGCCGGCTGCGGATCGGTATCGCCGGTCTGGTGGCCGGCGCCCTGATCGGTGGCGGCGCGGGAGCCGGCGTGGCGAGCCTGATCGACGATCCGGCCACCGTGGCGGGCAGCAGCCCCTCGGCGCAGAGCGTCGTCATCCAGAACCCCCAGAGCGCGACGACGGCGACCGCCGCCGCGGCCAAGGCGGCACCCAGCGTGGTGACCATCTACGTCGCCAGCAGCACGACGTCGGCCAGCGGTTCCGGCGTCGTCCTCACCGACGACGGGTACGTGCTGACCAACAACCACGTCGTCGCGGACGCCGGTTCCGGCGGGGTCGTCCAGGTGCGCACCTCCGACGGCACCCTCTACGACGCCACGATCGTGGGTACCGACCCCGCCTCCGACCTGGCCGTCGTCCGGCTGGACGGCGCGAGCGGGCTGACCCCGGCCACCTTCGCCGACTCGGACAAGGTCCAGGTGGGCGACGTGGCGGTCGCCATCGGCGCCCCGCTGGGGCTGTCGAACACGATCACCGACGGCATCATCAGCGCGACGAACCGGGCGGTGGCCACGGGCTCCACCCAGGACGACGCCACCGTCATCGACGCCCTGCAGACCGACGCCGCGATCAACCCGGGCAACTCGGGCGGGGCGCTGGTGAACGGCGCCGGCGAGGTGATCGGCATCAACTCGGCGATCGCCACCGTCGCCGCCGGCATCCCCGGCTCGCAGGCGCAGAGCGGCAACATCGGCGTGGGCTTCGCGATCCCCAGCAACACCGCCCAGCGGATCGCCCAGGAGCTCATCAAGGACGGCTCGGCCACCCGGGCGTTCCTCGGGGTCAGCGCCCGCACCGCCGCCGATGACCAGAACCAGAGCGTCGGCACCGGCGCCGAGGTCGTCACCGTGGAGCCGGGCAGCGCCGCGGCCGACGCCGGACTGCAGGTGGGCGACGTGGTGACCGCGGTCGGAGACCGGCCGGTGACCACCTCCACGGAGCTCACCGCCGCGGTGCGCAGCAAGGCGCCCGGCGACAAGGTCGAGCTCACCGTGCGACGCGGCAGCGACAGCCAGAAGGTCGAGGTCACGCTCGGCTCGACCAGCTGACCGCCGGGCGGTCGGGCGGGGCTCCTAGGCTGGTCCAGGTGCCGGCACCCCGACCGACCGCCCCCCTCGCGGGCTCGCTCGACGACCCCGAGCGGGCCCGCGACCTCGCCCGCATGAAGCGGCTGGCGACCGGGCTGTTCCTGGGTGCCGCCGCCGTCTTCCTCGCCTGCGTCCTCCTGGGGGACGGCGCGGGCAGCTGGGTGGGCTACGTGCGCGCCACGGCGGAGGCCTCGATGGTCGGCGCCCTGGCCGACTGGTTCGCCGTCACCGCGCTGTTCCGGCACCCGTTGCGGTTGCCGATCCCGCACACGGCGATCATCCCGCGCAAGAAGGACCAGATCGGGGCCAGCCTGGGGACGTTCGTCCAGGAGAACTTCCTCACCCGCGCCGTCGTCGAGGAGAAGCTCACCACGATCGACGTGCCCGGACGGCTGGGCACGTTCCTCGCCACCCCCGGCCGCGCCGAGCGGCTGGCCGGCGACGCGGCCGCCGTCGTGTCCGCGCTGACCGAGCTGCTCCGGGACGAGGACCTCCAACCGGCCGTCGCCGGCCTCGTCGACCGCAAGCTGCACGAGACCCCCGCGGCCCCGGCACTGGCCCGCGTGCTGGAACTCGTCGTCGACGGCGACCGGCACCAGGAGGTGCTCTCGGCGGCACTGCGCCTGATGAGCCGCTTCCTGCACGAGAACCGGGTCGTCTTCCGCGCCCAGCTGGGCGACGCCTCCCCCGCCTGGGTGCCCGACTGGGTGGACAACCGGGTGTTCGACCGGGTTTTCGCGGGCGTGCAGGAGTTCTTCGCCGAGGTGGGCGCCGATCCGCGGCACGAGCTGCGCCGCTCCTACGACGCCCGGATCCGCGAGTACGTGCACGCCCTGCGAACCGACCCGGACACCGCCGCCCGTGTCGAGGAGCTGAAGAAGGAGGTCCTGGAGCACCCCGCCGTCCGCACCTGGTCGGGCTCGCTGTGGACCAACGCCAAGGACGCCGTCCTGGCCGCCGCCGCCGACCCGGACTCGGAGCTCCGGGCGCGGCTGACCGAGCTGATCCGCGACGGCGCGCGGCTCCTGCAGACCGACCCGACCGTGCGCGAGCTGGTGCAACGGCACTCGCACACGATCGCCGGTTACCTCGTGGAGCGGTTCTCGGCCGACATCGCCGACCTGGTGGGGGGCACCGTCGCCCGGTGGGACACCGAAGAGACCAGCCGCCGGATCGAGCTGCAGGTGGGCCGCGACCTGCAGTGGATCCGGGTCAACGGCACCGTCGTCGGCGGCCTCGCCGGCCTGGTGATCTACACGGTGGCGCAAGTGATCGGCTGACCGAGACCCCGGGAGGTCGTCGCGCCGAGTGGGGCCCGGAGGGCTCCGCGCAGGTGCGACTCAGCGGCTCAGTCAAGCGGGGGGACGGCTCCTGGCCGCGGTGCGATCCGGAGGATCGCGATGTCATCGCGACGTCACGGCTCGATGGTGACCTTGATGGCCTCGCCCTTGGCGACGATGTCGAAGGCCTCCAGGGCCCGGTCGAGGGGCAACCGCGCGGTGATGAGGTCCTTGACCGGCACCTTTCCCGTGGAGATGTACTCCAGCGCCCGCTTGTTGTGCTCGGGAGCCGAGCCGTTCGCCCCCATGATCATCAGTTCCCGGTAGTGGACCAGGTTCGAGTCGCACTGGATGTAGGGGTTGGTCTTCGGCAGCCCGCCGAAGAAGGAGATGCGTCCGCGCCGCGCGGCCATCGAGATGGCCTGCTCCTGGGCGACGTTCGCCGCGGTGGCGGTGATGACCACGTCGGTACCGCGGCCGCCGGTGAGCTCCTTGACCCGCTCGACGACGTCGACCTCGCTGCCGTTGATGACCTCGTCGGGCTGCACCGCGTCGGCGGACATCTTCAGCCGCTCGGCGTTGACGTCGATCAGGAACACGCCGCTCGCCCCGTTGGCCCGCGCCAGGCGGATGTGGATACAGCCGATCGGGCCGGCGCCGAAGACGACGACGGTGTCGCCGTCGCCCACGGAGATCAGCTCCTGTGCGTTGATGGCGCAGGCGAACGGCTCGGCGACCGAGGCCTCGTCGAACCCGATGTTGTCGGGTATCCGGTTGAGGCCGTCCACCTTGAGCACCTGGCGGGGAACGATCAGGTACTCGGCGAACCCGCCCTCGTACTGGTAGCCGACCGACGTCTGGTTCTCGCAGACCGCCATCCAGCCCTTGCGGCACTCGTAGCACTCACCGCAGGGGACGGCGGCGATCACCTGGGCGCGGTCGCCGACCGACCAGCCGCCGACGTCGGCGCCGACCTCCACCACCTCGCCGGCGACCTCGTGGCCCATGATCCGGGGCGGGCTGATGTTCTGGTGGCCGTTGTTGAAGATCTTGACGTCGGTGCCGCAGGTGGAGCAGTTGCGCACGCGCAGCTTGACCTCGTCCGGCCCGCACTCGGGCTCTGGGACGTCCTCGATGCGGACGTCCTTGGGCGCGTAGAAGCGCAGCACCTTCATGAGCTCGTGTTCCTCTCCTGGTGACGTTCTGGATCGGGCACCCTCCAGGGCCCCGCGCCGAGCGTGCGAGGCGTGGGGGGAGGGCGGTCCCTCTACTCGTTGACCGCCTGGAGCAGCTGGTAGAGCTCGTCGGCCGACCGGGCGGCGAGCAGCTTGTCGACCTCGTCGGCATCGGAGAAGACGATCGCGATCTTCCCGAGGATCTCCAGGTGGCCGTTCTCGACCCCGGCGATCCCGACGGCGAAACGCACCTCGTTGCCGTTCCAGTCGATGGGCTCGTCGTAGCGGACCACGGAGATGGCCGACCGGCTGATGCTGTCCTTGGCCTCGTTGGTGCCGTGCGGAATGGCCAGCAGGTTCCCCATGTATGTGGACACCGACTTCTCGCGCTCGAACATGGCGTCCACGTACGAGGGGCTCACGGCGCCGGAGTCGACCAGGAGCTGGCCGGCCTCGCGGATGGCGTCTTCCTTGCTGCGTGCGGCACCGGGGACCTTGATGTGGGCAGGGGTCAGGACGTCGCTCATGGCACTCCCGGAGATGAGTCGACCGGCCGGCACCGTGTCGCAGGCGCCGGCCGGCCGGGCTGGGTCAACGCGTGGACGAGGCGTCCTGCGTGTTGGTGGTCTTCAGTTCCTCGACGATCGCGTCGTACTGCGGGCTGTTCATGAAGTTGTCGACCGACACGTGCTGGGCCGAGGGTGACATGGTCCGGGCCCGCGGCGTGAGGTCCTGGTGCGTGACGATCAGGTCGACGTCGTCGGTCAGGTTGGCGATCGCCACGTTCTGGACGTCGACGTCGGCGAACCCCGCCTTCTTGATCTTGTTGCGCAGCACCGAGGCGCCCATCGCGCTCGAGCCCATGCCGGCGTCGCAGGCGAAGACGATCCGGTGGATGGGTCCACGGCGGGCCTGCTCCGGGTGCACGACCCCCGAGGCTTCCAGCTCGTCCTCGACGGCCTCGTCCGTCGGGGACAGGTACCCGGCCACCGAACTGCGCTTGCCCTTCATGGCCTCCATCTCGGCCGTGGCCTCGGCGAGGTCACCGCCCTTCTTGCGGTCCAGCTTCAGCAGGACGGAGCAGATGAGGAAGGACGTGGCCGCTGCCAGGAGGACCGCCAGGATGACGCCGACGTAGCTGTCGCTGGCGGTCTGCGCGAGCACCGCGATGATCGAGCCCGGAGCGGCCGGTGCGCGGAGGCCGGCGCCGAACAGCACCAGCGTGCCGATGCCCACCATGCCGCCGGCGATGGTGCCGAGCAGCAGGATCGGCTTCATCAGCACGTAGGGGAAGTAGATCTCGTGGATGCCACCGAAGAAGTGGATGATGATCGCGCCCGGCGCCGTGCTGCGGGCGATCCCCCGGCCGAACAGCGAGTACGCGAGCAGGACGCCGAGGCCGGGGCCCGGGTTGGCCTCCAGCAGGAACAGGATCGACTTGCCGGTGTCCGCCGCCTGCTCCACGCCGAGCGGGGTCAGCACCCCGTGGTTGATCGCGTTGTTGAGGAACAGCACCTTGGCCGGCTCGATGATGATGCTGGCCAGCGGCAGGATCGAGTGGTCGACCAGCCAGTTGACGCCGTTGCCGAGACCCTTCGAGACGACCTCGATGACGGGGCCGAAGGCGAAGAAGCCGGCGACGGCGAGCAGCGCCGAGACGATGCCGGCGGAGAAGTTGTTCACCAGCATCTCGAAGCCGGGCTTGATCTTGCCGTCCCACAGCTTGTCGATCTGCTTCATCACCCAGGCGGCGAGCGGCGCCATGATCAGCGCACCGAGGAACATCGGCTGGTCGGTGCTGATGATGACGCCCATGGTGGCGACGACGGCGACGACGGAACCGCGCACGCCGTAGACCATCCGGCCGCCCTGCGCCGCGATGAGCAGCGGCAGCATGAACCGGATCATCGGCCCGACGAGGCCGATGTTGGGCACGCCGTCGGCGTTCTCGCCGAACCCGCCGAGGCCGGGCACCGGGGTCCAGCCCGGCTCGATGAAGAACGCGGTGATCAGGCCCCAGGCGATGAACGCCGCGATGTTGGGCATGATCATGCCGGACAGGAAGGTGCCGAACTTCTGCACCGCGACCCTGGCTCCCGACTGCCGCCCAGGTGCTGCTGTGGACACGCTCACTGGCTTTCCTCCCGATGGCACCAACCGGCGACGGGTCGCTCGGTGGGGGTGGATCCGATCAACGGCTCGGTGGAGACAGTGACCAGCGTCACGTAACGCGGTACCGTTGTCAACAGGCTCCAACAAGAAGCAACAGATAGTCGGCATATGGCAACACGTACGGTCAGGGGCTGAGGAGGGGAATCCGTGTATCCCGAGGAACGTCAGCAGGCGATCGCACTGCTGGTGGGTCAGCGAGGCCGGCTCAGCGTCACCGGGGCGGCCGAGCAGTTCGGCGTCACCACCGAGACCGTCCGGCGCGACCTGGCAGTCCTCGAGCGGGCGGGAATGCTGCGCCGGGTCCACGGCGGCGCGGTCCCCGTCAGCGCCGTGGCCCTCGTCGAGCTCGGCCTGGGCGAGCGCACCGGCCGGCTCGCCGAGCAGAAGGGCCGCATCGCGGCTGCCGCGCTGGACTTCCTGCCGGGCACCGACGGCAGCATCATCCTCGACGGCGGCACCACGACTGCCGCTCTCGCCGAGCTCCTGCCGACCGACCGCCGGCTGCTCATCGTGACCAACGCCGTGCCGATCGCCGCCCGCCTGGCCCTTGCGCCCGGCATCGCCGTGCAGATGCTCGGCGGCCGGGTCCGCGGGGTCACCCAGTGCGCCGTCGGCGAGGAGGCGGGCCGGAAGCTGGCCGACCTCCGCGTCGACGTCGCCTTCATGGGCACGAACGGGATCACCGTCCCGTACGGGTTCACCACGCCCGATGAGGCGGAGGCCTCGGTGAAGCGCGCCATGGTGCGCGCCGGCCAGCGGGTGATCGTCCTGGCCGACTCGAGCAAGCTGAACCAGGAGACGCTGGTGCGGTTCGCGGCACCCGAGGACGTCGACGTGCTGATCACCGACGACGGCGCGGACGACGAGACACTCGCGGCCCTCGACAAGGCCGGCATCGAGGTCGTCGTCGCCTGAGAAAGCTGTTGCCGAGTTGTCGCCCCGAGGGGCGCCCGGAGGGCTCCGCGCAGGGGCGACTCAGCGGCTCAGCTCAATGGGGGGGAACGGCCCTGGCCGCGGTGCGGTCCGGAGGACCGCAGTGTCAGGGCCGCCGCCGAGCGGGCCCGGAGGGTCCGCGAGAAGGTGGCGAAGGGGCTCAGCGCCGCGGGGGGACGGCTCCTGGCCGCGGTGCGCGACGAAGGAGCGCAACTTGGTACAGCGCGATGCCGGCGGCGACGCTCACGTTGAGCGACTCGGTGTCGCTGTCGATCGGGATGCGGACGACGACGTCGCACCGCTCGCGCACCAGCCGGGACAGCCCGGTGCCCTCGGCGCCGACGACGAGCGCGACCGGGTCGGCGAAGCCGTCGTACCGGTCCAGGTCGACGTCGCCGTCCCCGGCCAGGCCGACGGTCTGCAGGCCGGCGTCCTGGTAGGACCCCAGGGCCCGGGCGAGGTTGACCGCGCGGGCCACCGGGATGCGGGCGGCGGCACCCGCGCTGGTCCGCCAGGCCGAGGCGGTCATGCCGACGGCGCGACGCTGCGGGACCACGACGCCGTGGGCGTCGAAGGCGGCCGCCGACCGGACCACCGCACCCAGGTTGCGGGGGTCGGTGACGCCGTCCATCGCGACGACGAGCGGCGGGCGACCGGAGTCGCGGGCGACGTCGAGCAGGTCGTCCGGGTGCGCGTAGTCGTACGGCGGCACCTGCAGGCCGATGCCCTGGTGCAGGGCGCCCTGCGACATCCGGTCGAACTCGGCCTTGCCCACCTCCAGCAGTGGCAGGCCACGCTCGGCGGCCAGCGCGAGCGCCTCGGCGATCCGCTCGTCGGAGGTGCGCTGGTTGTCCCCGGTCACCACGTACAGGGCGGTGGCCGGGATCCGGGCGCGCAGCGCCTCCACGACGGGGTTGCGGCCCAGGAGCAGTTCGGGCTGCTCCTCCGCACGCGCCCGGGCACGGGCCCGGTCGGCCCGCTGCCGCTGCTCGGCGGCCGCGCGACGCTGTGCGGGGTGGCCCGGCCGCGCCTCGGCGGGTGGCGTGGCGCCCCGCCCGGCCAGGGCACGCCGCCCCTTGCCGCCGGTGCCCGCGGTGGCGCCCTTCTTACCGGCGCCGGTCGTGCGGCCGCGGCGCTGGCTGTTGCCGGCCATCAGCGGGTCAGCTCCCATCGGGGTCCCTGCGGGGTGTCCTCGACGGAGACGCCGAGGCTGGTGAGCTGGTCGCGGATGGCGTCGGCCGCGGCAAAGTCCTTGCGCACGCGGGCCGCTTGACGCTGCTCGAGCGCCAGCGCGACCAGCCGGCCGGTCACCTGGGTGAGCCGGTCGTCGCCGCCCCCGGCACCCCAGTGCGGATCCAGGGGGTCCAGCCCCAGGACGCCGAGCATGGCCCGGACGGAGCCGAGCGCCCCCGCGACGCCGGCGTCGTCGCCGTCGGCCAGAGCCGTATTGCCCTCGCGCACCGTCTCGTGCACGGCGGCGACGGCGGCCGGCGTGCCCAGGTCGTCGTCCAGGGCGTCGGTGAACTGCGCGCACAGCCCGCGGGACCCGGCGTCCGGCCCCACCCGCTCGGCGGCCCGGCGGACGAACGACTCGATGCGCCGGTAGGCGGCACCGGCCTCGGCGAGGGCCTCGTCGGTGAACTCGATCGTCGACCGGTAGTGCGGCGCGATGAGGTAGTACCGCAGCTCGACGGGACGCACCCGCTTCACGACCTCGTCGACCAGCGCGGTGTTGCCCAGCGACTTGCTCATCTTCTCGCCGCCGAGCGTGACCCAGCCGTTGTGCATCCAGTACCGGGCGAACGGGTCACCCGCGGCCCGCGACTGCGCCTGCTCGTTCTCGTGGTGCGGGAAGCGGAGGTCGAGGCCGCCGCCGTGGATGTCGAACTCGGCCCCCAGGTACCGCTCGGCCATGGCCGAGCACTCCAGGTGCCAGCCCGGCCGCCCGCGACCCCACGGGGTGGCCCACGACGCGGTCTCCGGTTCGCCGGGCTTGTGGGCCTTCCACAGCGCGAAGTCGCGGGGGTCGCGCTTGCGGTCGTCGGTGTCGGTGTCGGCGGCCGGCTGCAGGTCGCCGAGCTTCTGCCCGGTCAGCGCCCCGTACTCGGCGAACGAGCGGACGTCGAAGTAGACGTCCCCGTCGGAGGCGTAGGCGTGCCCGCTCTCGATGAGGCGGTCGATCAGCGCGACCATGTCGGGCACGTGCCCGGTGGCGCGCGGCTCGTAGGTGGGCGGCAGCACACCGAGGACGTCGTAGGCGCGCGTGCAGGCCAGCTCGTTGTCGTACGCCCAGGCCCACCACGGGACGCCGTGCTCCTCGGCCTTGGCCAGGATCTTGTCGTCGATGTCGGTGACGTTGCGGACGTAGGTGACCTCGAGCCCGCCCGCCGTCAGCCAGCGGCGGAGCACGTCGAACGCCAGCGCGGCGCGTACGTGTCCGATGTGCGGCGGCCCCTGCACGGTGAGTCCGCAGACGTAGACGGTGGCCTGCCCGGGACGCAGCGGCGTGAAGTCGCGGACCGCGCGCGCGGCCGTGTCGTAGAGGCGGAGGCTCACTGCGCGGAGTCTACGGGCGTCTCCGCCAGCGGATTCCGCACCACCAGGGCGGTCGCGACCGCTGCCCGCCCCTCCCCACGGCCGGTGAGCCCGAGCCCGTCGGTGGTGGTGCCGCTGACGCTGACCGGGGCACCGAGCGCGGCGGAGAGCGCTGCCTCGGCCTCGGCGCGCCGCGGACCCAGCCTGGGCGTGGTCGCGATCAGCTGCACCGAGGCGTTGCCGATCCGCCAGCCCGCGCCCGCTACCACCTCGCGCACGTGCTCCAGGACGGCCACCCCGGAGGCGCCCGCCCAGCGCGGGTCGTCGGTGCCGAGGAGGGTGCCGATGTCGCCGAGACCGGCCGCGGACAAGACGGCGTCGGTGAGCGCGTGCGCTACCACGTCGCCGTCGGAGTGCCCGGCGCAGCCGTCGTCCCCCGGCCAGTCCAGCCCGGCCAGCCGGCAGGCGCGGCCCGGCTCGACGGGGTGGACGTCGGTGCCGACGCCGACCCGGGGCAGCCCGTCGCTCACTGGCGCACCTGCAGTTCGGCGACGGCCAGGTCGTGGGCGACAGTGATCTTGGCGGCCCGCTCGTGCCCCTCGACGGTGGCCACCGGGATGCCGGCCGCGCGCACCACGGCGGCGTCGTCGGTGAAACCGGGGGCGTCGGCCAGGAGGTCGATCGCCGAGTACGCCGAGACAAGCGTCGCGCGGTGGAAGCCCTGCGGGGTCTGCACCCGGCGCAGCGACTCCCGCGGAACGGCGTCGATGATCACCCCGTCGTCCCCGACGACGACCGTGGTGTCGACGACGGGCAGCACCGGGACGACGGCGCGTGCACCGTTCCGGAGGGCGGCCAGCACCCGGGAGACCACCACGGGGGGCGTCAGCGGCCGCGCGGCGTCGTGCACGAGGACGACGTCGGCGTGATCACCGGCGGCCGTGAGCGCCGCCCGCACCGACGCGGTCCGCGTCTCACCGCCGGCGACCAGCCGCACGTCCAGAGGCAGGACCGTGGCAAAGGCCGTGTGCTCGTGCGCCGGGACAGCGACCACGACGTCGTTCACGCCGGCGGCCCGCAGGGCGTCGACCGCCCAGCAGACCAGCGCCCGGCCACCCAGCGGAACCAGCGCCTTCGGGCGGTCCGCCCCCAGACGCAGACCACTCCCGGCCGCTGCGACGATGCCGACAGCGTGCACGGGAGTGGTCAGGTGGAACGGAGAGCAGACCGAGCCGGAGCTCAGCTGGCGAGGACCTCGTCGAGCAGGACCTCCGCCTTGTCCTCGTTGGTGCCCTCGGCGAGCGCGAGCTCGCTGACCAGGATCTGGCGGGCCTTCGAGAGCATGCGCTTCTCGCCGGCCGAGAGGCCGCGGTCCTTGTCCCGGCGCCAGAGGTCACGGACGACCTCGGCCACCTTGTTCACGTCACCGGAGGCCAGCTTCTCGAGGTTGGCCTTGTAGCGACGCGACCAGTTGGTCGGCTCCTCGGTGTGCGGCGCGCGCAGGACCTCGAAGACCCGGTTGAGGCCTTCCTGTCCGACGACGTCGCGCACGCCGACGATCTCTGCGTTGTCGGCCGGAACGCGCACGGTCAGGTCGCCCTGAGCGACCTTCAGCACGAGGTAGGCCTTCTCGACGCCCTTGATGGTCCGCTGCTCGATCGCCTCGATCAGCGCGGCACCGTGATGCGGGTAGACGACGGTCTCGCCGACAGTGAAGCCCATGTGGATGTGACCCCTTTCGCTGACCCAAGGTTACCACGGCAGACTGACCAACGGATCCGGGTGGGGCAGTAAATCTGCAGGTCAGACGCCCGATCGGTGGTGTGGGAGGGGTTGACAGAGCGTGCCTGATGTGCCTGCGCGGGCTGCCGGGCCGGTCAGGACCCTGCGGGCCCTGGCCCTCGCCACCCATCTAGGCCCGACGGTCGCGGTCACCACCGTGGCGACCCTCCTGGCGGTGGCAGCGGGGGTACCCGGCGGCCGCGCCGCGCTGGTCTGCGCGGCCGTCCTCGCAGGTCAGGCGTCCATCGGCTGGAGCAACGACTGGCTCGACGCCGACCGCGACCGGGCCGTGGCGCGAGCGGACAAGCCGGTGGTCCAGGGAGCCGTGCAGCCCTCGGTGCTGCGCACGGCGGCGCTGCTGGCGGCACTCGCCGCCGTCGTCCTGTCGCTGGCGCTCGGCCTCGTGCCGGGGCTGCTGCTCCTGGTGCTCGTGGCGAGCGGCTGGGCCTACAACGCGGGCCTCAAGCGCACGGTGGCCTCGGTCGTGCCGTACGTGACCGGTTTCGGGGCGCTGCCGGCCGGGGTGGTCGCCGCGGCGCCGGGAACCCCGCTGGCGCCCTGGTGGCTGATGGCCGCGGGAGGGGCGCTCGGTGCCGCGGCGCACGTCGCCAACGTCGCACCCGACCTCGAGGACGACCTCGCCACCGGTGTGCGGGGGCTCCCCCACCGGCTCGGTGCGCGGATCTCGGCCGGGCTCGGTGCACTGCTGCTGGGCGCGGCGTCCCTGCTCCTGGTGCTCGGCCCGGAGGGTTCCCCCTCAGCGGCCGGGTGGGTCGGGCTGGGCCTGGCGGCGCCGGCCGTGGCCGTCGCGGCCCTGGCCGGAACACCCCGGTTCCGGCGGCTGGCGTTCCCGGCCGTGATGCTGCTGACGGTGCTGGACGTCGTCCTGCTGGTGCTCGGCGGTTCAGCGGTCACCTGACAGCCGGGTGGCCGGTCCCGGAGGACCGGCCACCCGAGGGGTCAGTTGTTGCCGTTGCCGCGGCCGCTGTTCCCGCCGCCGTTCCCGCCGCCGTTGCCGTGGGCGGTCGCGCCGGAGTCCTCGGACTCCGCCGTCTCGACCTCGTCATCGGTGGTCACGGTGTCCGTGTCGTCGACGTCCGCGACGTCCTGGAGGTCCTCGAGACCCTCGATGCCCTCCAGCTCCTCGAGCTCCTCGGCGGGGACATGCTTCATCCGGGCGTACTTGGCTACGGTCTGCCCGTCGACCTGGCCTTCACGGGCTGCCAGGAGCACCCAGTCGCTGAACTTCATCGTGCCCGGGCCGGCGGCCCACTTCTCGGGGTCGAACTCCTCGACCGGCGCCACCGGCACCTCGGCCGCGACCGCCGGGGCCTCGACGTCTCCGGCCTCGAGCGTCTCCTCGTCGGTGTTCTCCTGGTCCGTCGTTCCCTCCTCGGTGCTCTCGTCGGCGGCGCCGACCACGGTGGAGAGGGTGTCCTTGACCTCGTCGCCGAGGAGGCCGGTCGCACCGGCCCCGGCGGCGACCACGAGGACGACGCCGGCGCTGGTCGCGGCCTTCGCGAGGGTGCCGGCGGTCAGCAGCTTGGCGAGCATGGCGGGGGCGATCATGGCGAATCTCCTTCGGCGGACGCGGGCCTTGCGCGACGGCGAGGTCCCGGCCGCTCCGGCCGTCCGGGCGGACGGACTGGACTGGTCGGTGAGGAGACCCGTGGCCAGCAGTTCGGCGAGCGCAGCGTTCGGGCGGCCCGGCTGGGTCGCGGTCGAACGCACCGCCCCGGCGAAGGCGGCGACACCGTCGAAGGTGTCGGCCGCCTCGTCGGGGACAGGTCGGCCCGCGAGGTAGGCCTCGAAGGCCGTCTCGAGAGCGAGGTCGTCGGCTGGTGTGGTCATCTCACCCTCGTCATCGCCGGACGGGCTCGTAGGGGTGCGCGCCCGCACCCACTTTTTCCATGGAGTTCTCGAGGCGGTCCCGGAGGGCCCGGAGCCCGCGCCGCTGGAGCGCCTTCACCGAGGCCACCGAGCGGCCCATCACGTCCGCCACCTGCTCGACGGTGAGGTCAGCCAGGATGCGCAGGAGGACGACGGTGCGCTGGTCGTCGGGCAGCGTCGCGCACAGCTGGTGCACGCTCTCGGTGCCGACCCGGACGAACACGTCGTCCTCGACGTCCCCGCCCAGGTGGCTCGCGAGGTCGGAGTCGTCGTCGGCCACCTGGGGACGGCGGCTGCGTCGCCGCCAGTCGTCGACGAGGCGGCGGTGGGCGATGGTGAACACCCACGAGCGGAGCGCGTCCTCGTCGCCGCGGAACCCGGCCAGTCCGGTGAAGACCCCCAGGAACGTCTCGCTGGCCAGGTCGTCGGGTTCGGCCGCACCGTGCAGGCGCAGGTACCCGGTCACCGAGGGCGCGAGGTCCCGGTAGAGGACCTCGAATGCCCACGCCGCTCCGGCCTGGGCCGCGGCCAGGACCTCGTCGAACGCCAGTCCCGTCCTCAATCCACCCTCCTCCGGTCGCCCCGTGTTCCTTCCTTCATCGGCGGGCCGGGAGCCGGACTGGACGCACCTCACCCCGTCGGGGCCGTCCCTCCGGGCGACGCGAACGGCCGCCCGTTACGCTCCGGTGCAGCCCGCGCCACTCGTTGCGGGTCCGCTGCTGCTGGAGGTCGACGGCTGTGAACCGCGCGCTGGGCGCCGCCACGATGGGCGTTCTGCTTCTCTCCCCCGTCGCGCTCACCGCGTGCAGCGCCGGGCAGGTCACCCAGACCGCCACCCAGGAGCGCGACAAGACCGGCGCGCAGGGTCAGGCAGGCGACATCACCCTGCGCCAGGCGCAGCTGACCTACCCCCGGGGCGGCGTCTACGAGTCGGGGGACGACGCCGAGCTGCAGGTGGCCATCGTGAACGGCGGCACCGAGGACGACACCCTCGTGTCCGTCGAGGGCGAGGGCTTCGGCGACGTCGAGATCCGCACGTCCACCGGTGCGACCGGCGCCTCCTCGCGGCGCTCGGCCGGATCCTCCGACGAGATCGAGATCCCGGCCGACTCCACCATCTTCATCGGCGGCGACGAGGCGTCGCTGACCCTCACCGACCTCGACGAGGGGCTGGCCACCGGCCAGTACATGGAGCTGACCTTCACTTTCGAGAACAGCGGCGAGGTCACCGTCCCGGTCACCGTGGCCAACCCCGACGAGAGCCTCGAGCGCGGCGAGGCCTTCGACTTCCAGGAGGAAGAGGGCAGCGAGGAGTCCCGCGAGGGCGAGCAGCGCGAGGGCGGCGAGAACAACTGACGCCGCTCCACCTCCCCGGAACTGTCGTATCCCGGGGTTAGCGTCGCGGTCGTGCCGCCCGCTGGAGTGAAGTCCGCCCGTCCCGCCCACCGCTGCACCGAGTGCGGCTACGCCTCGGCCAAGTGGGTCGGCCGGTGCCCCGAGTGCCAGGCCTGGGGCAGTCTCCAGGAGATCGGGGCCCCGGCCGCGGCGTTGCGCGCGGTGTCCGCCGGCCCGGTGACCGCCCCCGCCCGCCCGATCGCCGAGGTGGAGCTCGCCGGGGCCCGCGCCGTCCCGACGGGCATCGCCGAGTTCGACCGCGTGCTCGGCGGCGGCCTGGTGCCCGGGGCGGTCCTCCTGGTCGCCGGCGAGCCGGGGGTCGGCAAGTCCACGCTGCTCCTGGAGGTCGCCCACCGGGTCGCGGCCGCCAACGGCCCCGCGCTGGTCGTCTCCGGCGAGGAGTCCGCGGGCCAGGTGCGCCTGAGGGCCGAGCGGATCGGTGCCCTGCACGAGCGGTTGTACCTGGCAGCGGAGACGGAGCTGTCCGCCGTCCTGGCGCACGTGGAGCAGATCGCGCCGACGCTCCTGATCCTCGACAGCGTCCAGACGGTGCGCTCGCCGGCCGTCGACGGCACCGACGGCGGGGCGTCGCAGGTGCGCGCCGTGGCCGGCGCGCTCACCGCGGTGGCGAAGAGCCGCGGGATGACGACCATCCTGGTCGGCCACGTGACCAAGGACGGCGCGATCGCCGGCCCGCGCACCCTCGAGCACCTGGTCGACGTGGTCGTCTCGTTCGACGGCGAGCGCCACTCCACCCTGCGCCTGGTGCGGGCGACCAAGAACCGCTTCGGGCCGGCCGACGAGATCGGCTGCTTCGAGATCGGCGACAGCGGGGTGGTCGGCGTCCCCGACCCGTCGGCGCTGTTCGTCTCCCGCCGGGACGCCCCGGTGCCGGGCAGCTGCGTGACCGTCACCCTGGAGGGCAGCCGCCCGCTGCTGGCCGAGGTGCAGGCGCTCGTGGCCGGCTCCGCGGGCGGCGGCTCCCCGCGGCGCGCGGTCAGCGGGCTGGACTCCCAACGGGTGGCCATGATCAACGCCGTCGTCGAGCGCCGGGGCGGGGTGAAGCTCGCCGAGGCCGATGTCTTCGCCGCGTCTGTCGGTGGCGTGCGCATCGCCGAGCCCGCTGCCGACTTCGCGCTGGCGCTCGCGATCGCCTCGGCGGCCCGCGACCGCGCCCTCCCGGCCGGTCTCGTCGCGCTCGGGGAGGTCGGTCTGTCCGGTGAGATCCGCCGGGTGGGCGGCACCGGACGCCGCCTCGCGGAGGCCGCGCGCCAGGGCTACACGGTGGCCCTCGTCCCGCCCGACGCCGGCGCCGCGCCCCCCGGCATGCGCCTGGTCGAGATCGCCGATCTGGGCTCGGCCTTCCAACGACTCTTCTAGCACCCTAGGGTTTCGTTACGCTCCGTCCGCTGCATCGCACGACCAGCAGCCGGACCCCGAGCCAGGCCCCGGAAGGGCGGGGCCACGTAGACTCAGCCGCCGTACCGTTCGACCGTCAGGAGCGCTCGTGCCCGCCGAGGTGGACCCCGAGATCGCGTTGCGCGAACTCCTCGGCCGCATCGCTCCCGGGACAGC
Source organism: Blastococcus sp. (assembly GCA_035296685.1). GTDB lineage: Bacteria > Actinomycetota > Actinomycetes > Mycobacteriales > Geodermatophilaceae > Blastococcus_B. The sequence goes on along the minus strand of DATHAK010000126.1, from coordinate 4,131 downwards.
GCTGCGCGACGGGCTGGAGCGCATCCTGGCCGGCCGCACCGGGGCGTTGATCGTCCTGGGCTACGACCGCGTCGTGGAAGCGCTGTGCACCGGCGGCTTCGCCCTGGACGTCGCACTCTCGGCCACCCGGCTGCGGGAACTGGCCAAGATGGACGGCGCGGTGATCGTCTCCTACGACGGCACGCGCATCGTGCGGGCGGGCGTGCACCTGATGCCCGACCCCACCATTCCCACCGAGGAGTCCGGCACCCGGCACCGCACCGCCGAGCGGGTCGCGCTGCAGACCGGCTTCCCGGTCATCTCGGTCAGCCAGTCGATGCACATCATCAGCGTCTACGTGGCCGGCCGCCGGTACACCCTCGAGCACCCGACGACCATCCTCGCCCGCGCCAACCAGGCGCTGGCCGCGCTGGAGCGCTACAAACTCCGGCTCGACGAGGTCGCCAGCACACTGTCGGCGCTGGAGATCGAGGACCTCGTCACCGTGCGGGACGCGATGAGCGTCAGCCAGCGGCTGGAGATGGTGCGGCGCATCGCCGACGAGATCGAGGGCTTCGTCGTCGAGCTCGGTACCGACGGGCGCCTGCTCGCCCTCCAGCTCGACGAGATGCTCGCCGGGGTGGAGGAGGACCGCGGGCTGCTGGTCCGCGACTACCTCCCCGGCGGGGGGCGCCGTCCCCGCACGATCGAGCAGGTACTCACGGACCTGCGCGCCCTGTCGGCGACGGAGCTGCTGGACCTGTCCGCCGTCGCCCGGTGCTACGGGCTGCCCACGTCGCCGGACGCGCTCGACTCCCCGGTCAGCCCGCGGGGCTACCGGCTGCTCAACCGGGTGCCGCGCCTGCCCACGGGGATCATCGACCGGCTGGTCGACCACTTCGGCGGTCTGCAGAAGCTGCTGGCGGCGACCATCGAGGACCTGCTGTCCGTCGAGGGCGTCGGCGAGGCACGGGCCCGCGGGATCCGCGAGGGGCTGTCCCGGCTGGCCGAGACGTCGATCCTCGACCGCTACAGCTGAGCCCCGCCGGGCCGCAGCACCCACAGCCGCCGGCCGCACAGGACGGCGATCAGCAGACCGAGCACCACCGAGATCCAGTCGCCTCGGGCGGCGTTGGCGACACTCACCGCGACGAAGAAGATCAGCGCAGCGGCGACGAAGCCACGGTTCGTGGGCAGTGACATCGGTCGTTTCTTCTCCGGCGTCAGGTCAGGGTGAGCGGGACGTCCGCCGTCACCTTGGTGTCCAGGCGGCCACGCACCACGTAGGCGCCAGGACCGGGCGCGCCGCGCTGCCCGGTGCAGGTGGGCTCGCTGGTCAGCCCGCCCCAGGTCACTGTCAGGCTGACGACCTCGCCCGGCGCGAGCGTGCGCGGGTCGCTGCCCGACTCCGGGAAGCAGTCGTTGCTCCCCCAGATCCGGTGGCCGGAGAGGTCGACGAGCAGGAACTCCTGCAGGGCCTTGTCCAGCGCCCGGACACAGGGCACCGCCGACAGGTTGGACACCAGCAGCTCGAACGTCGGCTTGCCGCCGACCGCCACCGAGCCGGGCGTGCGCACCTCGAGGCCGATCATGTCGTCGGTGCACGGGCCGCCGGCCACCGGGTCGGGGACGGCGGGCGTCGCCGGGACCGCGGCCTCCGCCGCGGGCGCCAGCAAGGTCGGCGTCGGCGTCGCGACCGCGGGCAGCGACGGGACGACCCGCTCCAGGCGCGGAACCGGGACAGCAGCGGACGCCGTCGACGCGTTGCCGGCATCGCGTCGCAGCAAAGTCAGACCCAGCCATCCCGCGCCGGCCAGTACTGCGAGCAGCAGGATCAGCACCACCAGCCGGCGCCGCCAGTAGACGGCGGCAGGCAGCTTGCCGACCGGGTGCAGCACGCGGGGAACGCTAGTGCGCGGCCTCGGCCCGGGTCGGGTCGGCACGCCGCTCCCGGGGGACGGCAGACTGGCCTTCCGTGAGCACCGCCCTCCCCCGTCCCACGGGAAGCGTCCCGCACCCCCCGGGGAGCGACTCGGGCATCGGCGACGACATCGTCGACTGGTACGCCGGGGCGGCGCGCGACCTGCCGTGGCGGCGGCCCGGCGTCGACGCATGGGCGGTGCTGGTCAGCGAGGTCATGTTGCAGCAGACCCCCGTCGCGCGCGTGGAGCCGGTCTGGCGGGAGTGGATGGCCCGCTGGCCCGATCCGTCCGCTCTCGCCGCCGTCGCCCCGGCCGACGTCATCCGCGCCTGGGCCAAGCTCGGCTACCCGCGGCGCGCCCTGCGGCTGCGGGAGGCGGCGGCCGCCGTCGTCGAGCGGCACGGAGGGGTGGTGCCCGACGACGTCGCCGCGCTCGAGGCGCTGCCCGGCATCGGCACGTACACCGCCCGTGCGGTGGTCTGCTTCGGCTACGGACGGGCGCAGCCGGTGGTCGACACGAACGTCCGGCGAGTGGTGGCCCGGCTGGTGCACGGGCGGGCCGAGGCAGCGACCGCCCGGGCCGCCGACCTCGACGACATCGCAGCGCTCGCCCCGGCCGACCCGGCACGGGGGGTCCGCTTCTCGGTGGCCGTCATGGAACTCGGTGCGCTGATCTGCGTGGCGGGCACACCTCGCTGCGGCGCCTGCCCGGTGCGCGACCGCTGCGCCTGGCGGCTGGCCGGCTTCCCCGCCTCCGATGGGCCGCCGCGGCGGGTGCAGAAGTTCGCAGGCACCGACCGGCAGGTGCGCGGCCGGCTGCTCGACGTCCTGCGGGCGGCCGCCTCCCCGGTGACCGCCGCGGAGTTGGACGCCGTCTGGGACGACGCCGTCCAGCGGTCCCGCTGCCTCGACTCGCTGCTGGCCGACGGCCTGGTCGAGCAGACGGAGGACGGGCTGTTCCGCCTTCCCTCCAGTTGATCATCGAGGGAGACGACGAAGGGGCCGCCTCCCTCGCGGGAGACGGCCCCTGCCGTTCGTGCTACCCGGGGATCACTCCCCCTGGGCGGCCGGGCCTTCCTCGTCCGAACCACCCTCGGCGCCTGAGAGGGCCACCGGCGGGGTGTCGGGCAGGTCGACCGGCTTGGCCTCGCCGCGGAAGGTGAACTTCTGCGCGGCACCCTCGGCGTCGTCGACGTCCACCACGATGATCTGACCAGCGGTCAGCTCGCCGTAGAGGATCTTCTCCGAGAGGGCGTCCTCGATCTCGCGCTGGATGGTCCGGCGCAGCGGCCGGGCACCCAGCACCGGGTCGAAGCCGCGGTGCGCCAGCAGCTTCTTGGCCGCGGGCGTGATCTCGAGCGCCATGTCCTTGTTGGCCAGCTGCGTCTCGACGCGGGCGACCATGAGGTCGACGATCTCGATGATCTCGTCCTCGGTCAGCTGGTGGAACACGACGATGTCGTCGATGCGGTTGAGGAACTCCGGCCGGAAGTGCTGCTTGAGCTCCTCGTTGACCTTCTGCTTCATCCGCTCGTAGTTGCTGGCGGTGTCGTTGCCGACCTGGAATCCCAGACCCACGGCCTTGGAGATGTCCCGCGTACCGAGGTTGGTCGTGAGGATGAGGATCGTGTTCTTGAAGTCCACGATCCGGCCCTGACCATCGGTGAGCCGGCCGTCCTCCAGCACCTGCAGAAGCGTGTTGAACACGTCCGCGTGCGCCTTCTCGATCTCGTCGAAGAGAACCACCGAGAACGGCTTGCGCCGCACCTTCTCGGTCAGCTGGCCACCCTCGTCGTAACCGACGTAACCGGGAGGGGCACCGACCAGTCGGGACACGGTGAATCGGTCGTGGAACTCACCCATGTCGATCTGGATGAGTGCGTCGTCCTCACCGAACAGGAACTGCGCGAGCGCCTTTGCCAGCTCCGTCTTACCGACACCCGAGGGGCCGGCGAAGATGAAGGAACCACCGGGACGACGCGGGTCCTTGAGGCCCGCCCGCGTGCGCCGAATGGCCTGGCTGACGCTCTTGATGGCCTCTTCCTGGCCGATGATCCGCTTGTGGAGCTCGTCCTCCATGCGGAGCAGACGCGTGGTCTCCTCCTCGGTGAGCTTGAAGACGGGGATGCCGGTCCAGTTGGCCAGCACCTCGGCGATCTGCTCGTCGTCGACCTCGGCGACGACGTCCATGTCGCCGGCCTTCCACTGCTTCTCGCGCTCGGCCTTCTCGG
>DATHAK010000125.1:0-69812 GCA_035296685.1 Blastococcus sp. | reverse complement strand
CCTCATCCCGATCGCCCAGGCGGACATCGACTCGCTCTACGCCCGGTACCAGAACGTCTACGGCCAGCGCTGACGCTCGGCCACCGAGGAAGGACCACCACGTGGCATTCGAAGGTCAGGAGATCTGGTTCCTCACCGGCAGCCAGGGGCTGTACGGCGAGGAGACCCTCCAGCAGGTGGCCGACCAGTCGCGCCGCGTCGCCGAGGCGCTCGACGGCTCCGCCGAGGTGCCGGTGCGCGTCGTCTGGAAGCCCGTCCTCACCGACTCGGGCGCCATCCGCCGGACGATGGGCGAGGCGAACGAGTCGACCGCCTGCCTCGGCGTGGTCACGTGGATGCACACCTTCTCGCCGGCGAAGATGTGGATCGCCGGCCTCGACGCGCTGCGCAAGCCGCTGCTGCACCTGCACACCCAGGCCGACGCCGCCCTGCCGTGGGCGACGATCGACATGGACTTCATGAACCTCAACCAGGCCGCGCACGGCGACCGCGAGTACGGGTTCATGCTGACCCGCCTGCGCACGGCGCGGACGACGGTGTCCGGGCACGTCTCGAACCCGGCCGTGCGGGCCCGGATCGGCTCCTGGGCGCGGGCCGCGGCCGGTGCCGCGGCGGCCCGTGGCCTGAAGCTGGCCCGGTTCGGCGACAACATGCGCAACGTCGCGGTGACCGAGGGCGACAAGGTCGAGGCCGAGCTCCGCTTCGGGATGTCGGTGAACACCTGGGGGGTCAACGACCTGGTCGAGGTCGTCGAGGCCGTGGAGGACAAGGCCGTCGACGCGCTGATCGACGAGTACGGCGACCTCTACGACATGGACGCCGACCTGCGCCCGGGCGGGGACCGGCACGAGAGCGTGCGGTACCAGGCGCGGATCGAGGCCGCGCTGCGGCAGTTCCTCACCGACGGCGGATTCGGCGCGTTCACCACGAACTTCGAGGACCTCGGCGGGCTGCGCCAGCTCCCGGGCCTCGCCGTCCAGCGGCTCATGGCCGACGGCTACGGGTTCGGCGGTGAGGGCGACTGGAAGACCTCGGCCCTGCTGCGGGTGCTGAAGGTCGCCGGCGCCGGGCTGCCGGGCGGGACGTCGTTCATGGAGGACTACACCTACGACCTCGACCCCGGGCACGAGAAGATCCTCGGCGCGCACATGCTCGAGGTCTGCCCCACGATCACCGGCGAGCGGCCCCGGCTGGAGGTGCACCCGCTGGGCATGGGCGGGCGCGAGGACCCGGCCCGGCTGGTGTTCACCGCCACTCCGGCGCCCGCGGTCGTGATCGGGTGGTCCGATCTCGGCGACCGGTTCCGCTGGGTGGCCAACGAGGTCGACGTCGTCGAGCCGTCGGAGCCGCTGCCCAACCTGCCGGTGGCCCGCGCGGTGTGGCAGCCGCGGCCGGACTTCCCCACGGCGACCGAGGGCTGGCTGACCGCCGGCGGCCCGCACCACACGGTGCTGACCACCCAGCTCGGAGCCGACGAGCTGACCGACCTGGCCGAGGTGTTCTCCACCGAGCTGGTGCTCATCGACGCCGACACGACGCGCCGCTCGCTGGCCAAGGAGCTCCGCTGGAGCGCCGCCTACCACCGCCTGGCCCAGCGCCTGTAGGGCCCGCCCCGGGCACCGCCCTGGGCGCGAAGGGTGGGGAGGACGGGGTCCTTCCTCAGAGGTGGCGGATCAGGTACCGGTAGAAGCCGGCGCCGCGGTGGAGGGCTGCCACCGAGATGCGTTCCTCGGCGGCGTGCAGGGTGGCCAGCTCGTCGCGGCTGAGGTCGAACGGCATGAACCGATAGACGCTGTCGCAGATCTGGCTGAAGTGGCGCGCGTCGCTGGCCTGCACCATCAGGTACGGCGCCACGGCCGCGTCCGGGTAGACCGACCGGATGGCGGCGCCCACCAGAGCGAACGCCTCGTTGTCGGCTCGGGACACCGGCGAGGGGTCGTTGCCCGAGACGACCCGCAGCTCCACCGTGGGGTCGTCGATGACCCGGCGAAGCCGCTCGATCGTCGACTGCACGGTCTCGTCGAGCGCGATCCGGATGTTGGCGTGCGCCAGAGCGCGGGTCGCAAGAACGTTGGCCGCCCTGCTTCCCTCGAGCCGGGTGATCGCCACGGTCGTGCGGACCAGCGCGTTGGCCTCACGGCTCGCCCGTGACAGCAGGGCCGCCAGCGCCGGGCGCAGGTACGCCGCGTGGGCGAACACCGCCCGGTAGCCGATCGGGGCGTATCGGCCCAATGCGTCCACCATGCCGAGGACGACGTCGTGCAGCCGGGCCGGGAAGGGCTGGTCCTCGATGCGCAGGATCGCCCGTGCGAGGCGGGCAGGGGCGCCGCCGCGGACGGGGGCGGAGGCGTGGCCGCCCGGATCGGTCGTGATCAACTCGACGTCGAGGCGACCCTTCTCGGCCAGCCCGACGACGGCGGTCGGCTGCCGCACCCCGGGGAAGACGCCGCTCACCACCGCGCCGCCCTCGTCGAGAACCGCCCACGGCTGGACGCCCCGCTCGATCAGTGTCTCGACGGCGAGCTCGGCCCCGACGCCGAACACCTCCTCGTCGTTGCCGAAGGAGAGGTACACGTCGCGTGCGGGCGTGAACCCGTCGGCGACCAAAGACTCCACCGCCTCGAGGATCGCGACGAGGGCGCCCTTGTCGTCGATTGCCCCGCGACCGTGGACGAGACCGTCCTGGACCAGTCCGGAGAACGGGTCGCGGGACCACTCCTGGTCGGCCACCGGGACGACGTCGTAGTGCGCCGTCAGCACCATGGGCGGCAGATCCGTGCCGCTGGACCAGCGGTAGAGCAGCGCGCCGTCGCCGAGCATCTCGCCGTCCAGCGTCCGGTGGGTTGCCGGATACAGCTCGACCAGCCGCTCCCGGAAGCGCGCGAAGGCGGCGTGGTCGACCTCTCCCCCCTCGCGCGAGGAGATCGTCGCGATGCGGACCAGCTCGGCCAGCCGTTCGGCCGCGCTGTCGGCGTCCAGCCCGTCGAGGTCTGCGGGCTCCGTGCTGGTGGTGGGGGGCCGGAAGCGGGCCACCCGCCGCGCCGCCAGCGACACGGCCACACCGCAGGCCGCGGGCAGGAGCGTGCGCATCACGGGATCTCCTCCCGGGCCGGGCCCGTCGCCGGGGCGGCCCCGTCCGTCGTCCCTTCCGCCCGGGCCGGCGGCGGGGCAGGCTCCGGACAGTAGTCGCCGACCGGCCGCGGTAGGGTCCGTGCCCGACTGCGTGCCCGGCTGGACCTTCGGGGCGCTGGCGGCCGCGGGTCAGAGCGGGTCGCGGGCGATGGGGCAGCTCATGCACCTCGGCCCGCCGCGGCCGCTGCCGAGCTCGGACCCGGAGATCGCGATCACCTCGATGCCCGCGGCCTCGAGCGCGGCGTTGGTGACGGTGTTCCGCTCGTAGGCCACGGCCAGCCGCGGCGCCAGCGCCAGGGTGTTGTTGCCGTCGTCCCACTGCTCGCGCTCGGCGGTCACCGGGTCGAGACCGGTGTCGATCACCCGCAGCCGGTCGATGCCCATCGCCGCGGCGGCGGCGACCAGGAACGGCTGCGGCCCCGTGACGGTGAGCTCGACGGTGTCGGCGTCGTCGGCGACGCCTCCAGGAGCGGTCACCGTCCAGGCCACGAGGGAGTCGGCGACGGCGGGATACATGACCATGGCGTCGAGGTCGACCATCGTGCAGATGGTGTCCAGGTGCATCGTCGCGCGCTGCTGGGCGATGGGGACGACGAGCACGGTGTGCGCCAGCCCCCGGGCGAACACCCGCCGCGCCAGGCGTTCCGCACCGCCCGGCGTCGTCCGCTCCCCGACCCCCACCGCCACGACGCCGGCGGCCAGCAGCAGGACGTCGCCGCCCTCGAGGTGCTCCAGGTTCGAGCTGTAGAGCTGCTCGACTCCGGCGAACCGCGGGTGGTGGGTGTAGATCGCGGCGGTGATCGTGCTCTCGCGGTGCCGGGCGGGCATGGCCAGCGACGTCACGGCCACCTCGTCGGCGACCCACACCGAGGAGTCGCGGGTGAACAGCAGGTTGGGCAGCGGCGGGACCACGAAGTCGCCCCGGTCCATGACCTCGTAGGCCAGTCCCCGGCCGCCGTTCAGCTCGTCGTGGGCGAGGCCGGCGATGAGGGTGGCGGCGAGGTCCTCGGGCGAGAGCCAGGCGAGGTGGCGGGTGACCGCGGCCTGCAGGGTGGCGCCGAGTCGCGGGTCGTCGACGGCGGCTCCGATCAGCTCGGCCCGGGCCGACGGGAAGGACAGCACCTCGGCCAGCAACCGGTCCAGGTGCAGGACCTCGACCCCGCGGTCGCGCAGCGCCTCGGCGAACGCGTCGTGCTCCTCCTGCGCCCGCGCCACCCAGGGCACACCGTCGAAGAGCAGCTGGTCGTTGTTGCGCGGGGTCAGCCGCCGCAGCTCCGGTCCGGGACGGTGCAGCAGAACGGTACGCAGCCGGCCGACTTCGCTGGTGGCGCCCATGGCGGGCGCGTCGGTCGAGGGCGGGATCATGGTCAGAGGCTGGCACACGCGCCCGCGGCCGTGCCCGTCAGCTGCGGCGACGGGCTGGATAGTCTGCCGGGACGGTGCCCGGCGACGCGGCCGGCCAGTCCTCCGGAGGTGCGGGGTGGACCTGTTCGACCTGACCGGCAAGGTCGCCGTCGTCACCGGCGGCACCCGGGGCATCGGGCTGATGATGGCCCGCGGGCTGCTGCAGGCCGGGGCGCGCGTCTACGTCAGCTCGCGCAAGCCCGAGGCCGGGGACGCCGCCGTCGCGCAGCTGGCGGCCCACGGGAAGGCCGTCTCCATCCCCGCAGACCTCTCCACGGAGAGCGAGTGCGTCCGCCTGGCCGAGGAGGTCGGCAAGCGGGAGGACGAGTTGCACATCCTGGTCAACAACGCCGGGGCCACCTGGGGGGAGCCGCTGCAGACGTTCCCGGAGTCCGCGTGGGACAAGCTGCTCAACCTCAACCTCAAGGCGCCGTTCTTCCTCAGCCGCGCGTTCCTGCCGCTGCTCGAGGAGGCCGGCACCCCTGACGACCCGGCCCGGATCGTGAACGTCGGCAGCATCGACGGCCTGCACGTCCCGCCGATGCACACCTACTCGTACTCCTCCAGCAAGGCGGCGCTGCACCACCTCACCCGGGTGCTGGCCAAGGAGCTCGGCCCGCGCCACATCACCGTCAACGCCGTCGCGCCCGGGCCGTTCGAGTCGAAGATGATGGCCGCCACGCTGGACGCCTTCGGCAAGGAGATCGCCGCCCGCGCGCCGCTGGGCCGGATCGGTCGCCCCGACGACATGGCCGGGGTCGTCGTCTACCTGACCAGTCGGGCGGGGTCGTACGTCACCGGGGCCGTCCTCCCGGTGGACGGCGGCATCGCGACCACCGCCTGAGACGACGACCGCCCGAGGCTCAGGTCGGCCTCAAGTATCTGGCAAGCGGGGGTCGGGACTCTTCCTCCCGTCCCGCCCAGCCCCGCGGCACGCCGCGGCACTGCCCAGAGGAAACCCCCCTGATGAGCCTCACCGAGCTCCACGACGAGCCCGAGTTCCTGTCCTTCGACGACGTCGTCCTCGACACGCTGGCCCCGGCGATCCCGGCGGCCGATGTCGACGACCTCCGCAGCCGCGTCTCCGGCCCCGTCTACGCCGCTGGCGACGACGGCATGGGCGCCGAGGTGGCCACGTGGAACGTCGCGGTCCAGCACACCCCGGCCGTCGCCGTCGGCGCCACCTGCGCCGCCGACGTCGTGGCCGCCGTCACCTGGGCCGTCGCCCACGACCTGCACGTCGCCGTCCAGGCCACCGGCCACGGCCCGGTCCGCAACGCGGCGGGCTCGCTGATGATCACCACCGGACGCATGCAGGGCGTGCACATCGACCGCGACCGGCGGGTCGCCCGCGTCCAGGCCGGCGTCAAGTGGATCCGGGTGCTGGAGGCCGCGGCGGAGTACGGGCTGACCGGCCTGTGCGGCTCGTCGTCGGACGTCGGCGTCGTCGGTTACACCCTCGGTGGCGGCATGGGCTCGCTCGGCCGCAAGCACGGTTTCGCCGCCGACCACGTCGTCGCCGCCGAGATCGTCACCGCGGACGGGCGACTGCGCCGGGTCACCGCGGAGTCCGAGCCCGAGCTGTTCTGGGCGGTGCGCGGCGGCAAGGGCAACTTCGGCATCGTCACCGCGCTGGAGATCGAGCTGGTCCCGGTGAGCGGGCTGTACGCCGGCGGCATCTTCTTCGCCGGGGACGACGCTCCCGCCGTGCTGCACCGCTTCCGCCAGTGGGCGCCGATGATGCCCGACGAGGTCAGCACCTCGATCGCCATCCTGCGGATGCCGCCTCTGGAGGAGCTGCCGCCCCCGCTGCGCGGGCAGACCGTCGTCCACCTGCGGTTCGCCTACTCGGGCACCGACGCCGCGGAGGCCGAGCGGCTGCTCGCACCGATGAAGGCGGCCGGTCAGATCCTGCTCGGCTTCGTCGGGCCGATCCGCACCGACGAGATGGACAGCATCCACATGGACCCGGTGGACCCGCTGCCGGCCTGGGAGAAGGGCATGCTGCTCGCCGAGCTGACCGACGAGACGGTCGACGCGCTCCTCGCCACGGCGGGCCCGCAGCTGGACATCCCGCTGATCATGGCCGAGATCCGGCTGATGGGCGGGGCGCTGGGCCGGCCGGCCGCGGTGCCGAACGCGGTCGCAGGTCGCGACGGCGCCTACTCCGTGCTGGTGCTCGGACCGGCCGTCCCCGAGCTGGCGCAGGTCGTGCCCGCGGTCGGCAAGGGCGTGCTGCGCGCGCTCATGCCGTGGGCCGCGCCGGGCGTGCTGACCAACTTCCTGGGCGACGTGACCGGCCCCGCCGAGGTGCTCAACGCCTGGCCGACCGACGCCCAGCGCCGGCTGGTCGAGGTCAAGCGCACCGTCGACCCGACCGGCGTGTTCTCCTTCGGCCACGCCTTCTGATGAAGGACCCCTCTGCCCCCCACGCCTCGCACGCTCGGCGCGGGACCCTGCAGAGGGGCCTCAATCGGGGAGCAGGACCCCCGGATTGCAGATGCCCTTCGGGTCCAGCCGCTCCTTGACCGCGCGCAGCACCTCCACGCCGAGCGGCCCGACCTCGCGCTCCATCCAGGGGCGGTGGTCGGCGCCGACGGCGTGGTGGTGCGTCAGGGTTCCACCGGCGGCCAGGAGCGCGTCGGTCGCGGCCCGCTTGGCGGCCAGCCACTGCTGGATGGGCAGCCCGTCGTCCCGGTCGGCGAGCACCGTGACGTAGAGCGAGGCGCCGGTGGGGTAGCCGTGCGACACGTGGCTCATGACCAGGGGCCGCCGTCCGCCGCGGGTCAGTGATTCGCGCAGCGCCCGGCGGACGGTGTCGTAGACGGTGGGCAGCGCCGTCCAGGTCGCCGCGGTCTCGAGGGTCTCGACCAGCAGCCCGGCGTCCAGCAGCCGGTCCCGCAGGTAGGGAGCGGCGAACCGGTGGCTCTTCCACGACTCCCCGACCCTGCGGCCCACCCGGATCGCCCCGGCGTCGCGCAGCAGCGAGGCTGCCGCCTTGCGCCGCGCGCGGACGAGGCCGGGCAGCCCCTCCCAGCCGAGCACCAGCAGGCAGCCGTCCGCGTGGCCGCGGGTGCGGAGAGTGCCGCGCAGGGCCCGCGCCCCGGTGCCCGCGGCCATGAGCAGGTTGGCCCGGGTCTCGTCGGGGTCGGAGAGCCGGACGATGTCGGGCAGCAGGTCGTGCCGGGCCATCTGCTGGAGCGCGGCGAGGCCGGCCGCCCAGGACCGGAACGACCACCCCTCGTACGCGCAGGAGGTGGGCCTCGGCCGCACCCGCAGGGTCAGCTCCGTGATGACGCCGAGGGTGCCCTCCGAGCCCAGCGCGAGCCCGAGCAGGTCCGGTCCGGCCGCACTCGCCGGCGGGTGCCCCAGCTCCAGCACCCCGGACGGCGTCGCCAGCGTCAGACCGGCCACCAGCTCGTCGAACCGGCCGACGCCGGTCGAGTTCTGCCCGGCCGAACGGGTGGCCGCGTAGCCGCCCACCGTGGCGAACTCCCAGCTCTGCGGCAGGTGCCCGAAGGTCAGCCCCTGCTTGCCCAGCGCCTCCTCCAGGGCCGGGCCCCGCATGCCCGGCCCCACCGTCACCAGGGACGACGGCACGTCGAGCGACTGCACCGACGCCATGCGGGCCATGTCCAGGGCGACCGACGGCCGGTCGTCGGGGTCGATCCCGGCCAGGCCTCCGACCACGCTGGTCCCCCCGCCGAACGGGACGACGACGACGCCGAGCTCGCTGCACGCGGTCAGCAGGGCGGCGGTCTCCTGCGTCGTCCCGGGCAGCACGACGGCGTCCGGGGCGTCGGAGGCGTCCCCCTCCCGGCGGCGCAGCAGATCCAGGTAGCTCTTGCCGCCGGCCCGGCGCAGGCGGGACTCCCGGTCGGTGCGGACGTTCTCCTCGCCCACCACGTCGACCAGCCGCGTCCGCGCCTCGTCCGACAGTCGCGACGGCGCGACGCGGATGTCGGCCACCGGAACCGGTGGGGTGGCGCGCGGCGACCAGCCGAGCTCCCGGGTGAGATACCGCCGGGCGGCCTTGGGGACCGCGTCGCCGAGGTCGCCGTCGGCCGTGGGGTTCTGGTCGGGGCCGGCCGGGCCCCAGCCCTGGATCGTCAGTTCCGGCTGCTGTGCCACCGCTACAGTCTGCCGGTGCTGCTGCCGGAGCGATCATGGTGACCGCCTCGCTGCCCGGAACGCTCTCCCCGGCCCGTCGCTCTCGCGCGCTGGCGGAACTGGGAACGGCCGAGGTCGACGTCGTGGTCGTCGGTGGGGGAGTGACCGGTGCCGGCGTGGCCCTCGACGCCGCCAGCCGGGGGCTGTCCGTGCTGCTGCTCGAGCGCCGCGACCTCGCCGCGGGCACCAGCCGCTGGTCATCCAAGCTCGTGCACGGCGGCCTGCGGTACCTGGCGCACGGGGAGATCGGCCTGGCGCGGGAGAGTGCCCGCGAGCGCGCCGTCCTCATGGGCGCGACCGCGCCGCACCTGGTCCGGCGGCTGCCGTTCCTCGTGCCCGACGTCGCCGGGCGGGACGTCACGGCGCTGGCCGAGGGCGGCGGCCGGCTGGCCGATCTCATCCGGCTCTCGGTGCCGGGCGGGCGCGGCTCGCTGCCCGGGACCCGCAGGGTGTCCGCCGACGAGGCCGGGCGGCTGGTGCCGGGCGTGCGGCCCGGCCGCGGCGGCGTCGTCTTCTGGGACGGCCAGCTGGTCGACGACGCCCGTCTCGTGGTCGCGCTGGCCCGCACCGCCGCCGCGTACGGCGCGACGGTGCTGACCGGTGCCGAGGTGACCGGGGTCGACGGCCGCGAGGTCCACGTCGAGGTCGACGGCGGCTCGGGAACCGTGCGCGCCGGGGTGGTCGTGAACGCGGCCGGGGTGTGGGCGCAGCGCCTGGCGCCGGGTATCCGGCTCGTGCCGTCGCGCGGTTCGCACCTCGTCGTCCCCGGTTCCGCCCTGGGTTCGCCGTCGGCCGCGCTGACCGTGCCGCTGCCCGGCTCCCGTTCCCGGTACGTGTTCGCGCTGCCCCAGGCCGACGGACTGGTCTACCTCGGGCTCACCGACGAACCGGTCGGCGGTCCGGTGCCGGACGACGACCCGGTGCCGAGCGACGCCGAGGTCGCGCAGCTGCTGGACACCGTGAACCAGGTGCTCACGAGACGGCTGACGCGGGAGGACGTCGTCGGCGCCTATGCCGGGTTGCGTCCGCTCGTGCTGCCCGCGTCGGCCGGGACCGGCCCAGGCGGCGCGACCGCCGACCTCTCCCGGAAGCACCTGCTCTCGTGGGACGGATCGGTCCTGTCCGTCGTCGGCGGGAAGCTCACCACCTACCGCGCGATGGCCGAGGAGACGGTGGACGCCGTCGTGGCCCGGCTGGGTCGGGGTGCGGCGCGCTCGCAGACGGCACGGATCCCACTGGTCGGGGCCGCGCCGGGGCTCGCGCTGGACCGGGTGGCGGCGCCGTCCCGCCTGGTCGCGCGGTACGGCACCGAGGCGCCGGTGGTGGAGGCGCTGGGTCCGGCCGCCGTGGTGGCGGGCCGGCCGGAGACTGTGGGGGAGCTGCGCTTCGCCGTCCGGTACGAGGGCGCGCGGACGGTCGCCGACCTCCTGGACCGGCGCACGCGCATCGGGCTCGTCCCCGTCGACCGGGAGCGGGCCGTCGCGGCGGCGGAGCAGGTGCTGGCGGATGATCCCACCATGTAGGACTCCTGTTTCGTTCTCTGGGATTGTGGACCAGGCTGTCGTCGTGGACACCTACACGCACGGCCACGCCGAGCCGGTGCTGCAGTCGCACCGCTGGCGGACCGCCGAGAACTCCGCCGGCTACCTGCTGCCGGCGCTGCGCCCCGGCCTCGACCTGCTCGACGTCGGCTGCGGACCGGGCACGATCACCGTCGACCTGGCGGCCCGCGTGGCACCGGGTCGGGTCGTCGGTCTCGACGTCTCGTCGGATCCGCTCGAGGAGGCCCGGACGGCGGCGGTCCGCGCCGGGATCGACCTGACTTTCGAGGTGGGCGACGTCTACGCGCTGGAGGCGGTCGACGACTCGTTCGACGTCGTCCACGCCCACCAGGTGCTCCAGCACCTGACCGACCCCGTGGCCGCGCTGCGCGAGATGGCCCGGGTCTGCCGCCCGGGCGGGGTGGTCGCGGTGCGGGACGTGGACTACGGCGCGTTCGTCACCTACCCGCCCGGCGAGGGGCTCGACCGGTGGCTGGACCTCTACCACCGGGTCGCCCGGCGCAATGGTGCCGAACCGGACGCCGGACGGCGGCTGCTCGCCTGGGCGCACGCCGCGGGACTGCGGGACACCGAGGCGAGCGCGAGCACCTACTGCTACGCCTCGCCGGAAGAGCGCCGCTGGTGGGGCGCCTCGTGGGCCGGGCGGGCGACGGCGTCGTCCTTCGCCGAGCAGGCGCTGGCGTACGGGCTGGCCTCTCGCGAGGAGCTCGAGCAGATCGCCGACGCCTGGCTGCGCTGGGCCGCGGCCGACGACGGCTGGCTGGGCATGCTGCACGGCGAGCTCCTCATCCGCGTCTGACCGGGATTCCGCAGTTATGGCCACAACTGCGGAATCCGGGGCCGGGTCAGCCCTGGCGGGCGGCGTTGGCCTGGACGGCGGCGCTCACGTACTGCGCCAGGCCGGGGGCGATCTCCTCGTAGTGCGCGGTGAACCGCTCGTCCTCCACGTACATCCGGCCCAGGCCGGCGTGCATCTCGGGTGGGCAGTCGTAGAAGTTGCGGCTGATCTGCTGCCGGTGCGCCTCGGCGAGATCCATCGCCCGCTCGGAGTCCGCCGGGGCTCCGGCCTGCATCGCCTCGGCCAGCCCGCGCTCGATCGCCTCCCCCTCGGCCTTGATCCGCAGCCAGTCGTCCTTGGTGTACCCGCGGGTGCGGCGCTGGGACTCCTTGTAGGCGTCGGTCTCGCCCCAGCGCTCCTCGACCTCGGCCTCGTACTGCGCCGGATCCTGCTCGCCGAACACCTCGAACCGCTCCTCCGGGGTCAGTGAGATCCCCATGGCTCGTGCCTCCATCTCCTTCTCGACGGCCGCGACCATCGCCGCCGTCCGCTCCAGCCGGTCCAGGAGCAGCCGGTGCTGCCGGCGCAGGTGCTCCTCCGGGTCGGCCGACGCGTCGTCCAGCAGGGTCGCGACCTCCTCGAGGGGGAACCCGAGCTCGCGGTAGACCAGCACCTGGTGCAGCCGGTCGAGGTCGGCCGCTGAGTACTGCCGGTAACCGGCCGCCGTCCGTCCGGACGGCGCCAGCAGCCCGATCCGGTCGTAGTGGTGCAGCGTGCGCACCGTGACGCCGGCCAGCGCCGCGACCTCACCCACGTTCATCGGGACTTCCTCCCTCCTGTCAGGGAGGCATGGTTCCGCCTGACGCAACGTCAGGGTCAAGCCCGTTTCAGCGGGTCTTCTTGCCCTCGCGCAACGAGACGACGGTCTTCTCGATCCGCGCCGTGCGCGTCTCGGGCTTCTTGGCCTCCTCGACCCAGCGCACCCACTCCTTGCGGTGCGAGTACGCGAGGCCCTCGAAGGCCGTCCGCGCCGCGTCGTCCATCGCGGAGGCCAGGTCGTCCGGGACCGGCACCTCCCGCGGGGCGTCGTCCAGCTCGATCCGGACGGCGACGTCCTCGCCGGCCTGCAGCCCCGCGGCCTCGCGGTGCTCCGCGGCCAGGGGCACGTAGTACGCGCCGCCCATCGGCGCGACCGTCGTCCGGTAACTGTAGCCGCCGACGGTCACCCGCACCGGTGGCCGCTTGCCGCTCCCCAGGGCCTCGACGACGTCGTCGGGCACGCGCAACCCCGTCGCCGTCTTGCCGCCCAGCTCCACCGTCGTCCGGAAGTCCATGGCGGGAATCTAGGTCAGCGTGCGGACGGTCTCCACGATCGCGAACACGGCGAAGATGAGAAAGAGACCGGCGGCCACGCGTCGGATGAGCGCGATCGGCAGCCGGTCGGCGAGCTTCTTGCCCAGGAAGACGGCGAGTCCCGAGACGACGAGCAGCGCGGCCCACGCGCCGACGAACACCGACAGCGGCTCCTCGTAGCGCGCCGCGAGCCCCGCCGTCGCCAGCTGCGAGAGGTCGCCCCACTCGGCGGCGAACAGCACGCCGAAGGAGATCGCGGCCACCCGGAGGAACGACGTCCCCTGCTTCGTGTCGTCGACGTCCTCGTCCTCCGGGCCGCTGTTCGCGCTGCGCCACAGCAGGACGGCGCCGACGAGGAACAGCACGGCGACCACGCCGCTGACCAGGGCGTCGGGCAGCAGCGAGAGCAGCGATCCGGCGGTGACCGCGATCGCCACCTGCACGCCGAACGCGGTGCCGACCCCGACGAAGACCGGCAGCGGAGGGAAGCGGGTGGCCAGGACGAGGCTGGCGAACATCGTCTTGTCCGGCAGCTCCACGGGCAGGACCAGGATGAACGCGGCCGCGACGACGCTCAGGACCACCAGATGAACTCCTCCGCTCGGCGCTGCCGGGCGGTGCGCGGGCAGTCACTCCTCGACCTGCCACGGTAATCGAGAGGACTCGGCAATCCCGGTGCGGGAGACCGTGATCCCCGCTACCGTCCCGGCATGCCGTTCCGTTGACGCCCGTCCCCGAACGCACTGCCGCCCGCCGCCCGGCCGCTCGCCCGACTGGCGGTGGGCTGGGCCGCGCTGTCGGAGCTGGTGCCCTACTACCCGCTCTACGCGCTGCTGTTCCTCGACACCGGCCTGTCCGGCGCGCAGATCTCTGCGCTGTTCGCCATCTGGTCGGTCACCGGCTTCGTCGCCGAGGTGCCCTCGGGCGCGCTGGCGGACCGCTGGTCCCGCCGGGGCGTCGTCGTCTTGGCGAGCCTCCTGCAGGCCGTCGCGTTCGTCGTGTGGACGGCGGTGCCGGAGGTGGCCGCCTTCGCGCTCGGGTTCGTGATCTGGGGGGTTGCCGGGGCCCTGGTGTCCGGCGCCAGCGAGGCCCTCGTCTACGACGGCCTGGCCGACCTCGGTGCCGGTGAGAGCTACGTGCGGGTGAACGGGTGGATGACCGCCGCCGAGCTTCTCGTGCAGGTGCCGACCGCCTTCGCCGCGAGCGCGCTGTTCGCCGTCGGCGGCTACCCGCTCGTCGGCTGGGCGAGCGTCGCGACGTGCCTGGCCGCCGCCGCGCTCGCCCTGCGGTTCCCGGAGGCGCCCCGGCAGACCGACGACGGGTCGCTGGCCGGCACCCTCCGGGAGGGCGTCCGCGAGGCGGTGCGGATCCCGGCCCTGCGGGTGCTCGTGCTCGCCGTTGCGCTGATCGGCGGCCTGGACGCCGTCGAGGAGTACTTCCCCGTCCTCGCCGGCCAGTGGGGCGTGGCGACGACGGTCGTCCCCCTCGCCGTCCTCGTCATCGCGCTCGCCGGCGCCGCGGGTGCCGCGCTCGGCGGCCGGGCCGACCAGCTGAGCGGGCGCGCGCTCCTGATGCTGCTGGTGGCCGCGGCTGCTGGCCTCGCCGGAGCCGCCCTCTGGGGTCGCCCGGCGGCGCTGGCCGTCGTCGCCGTCTCCTACGCGCTGTACCTCGCCGTGCTGGTGGTGGCCGAGGCGCGGCTGCAGGAGCGGATCGCCAGCACGCACCGGGCGACGATCACGTCGGTCGCCGGGCTCGGCATCGAGTTGGCCTCGCTGCTGGTGTTCGCCGCCTGGGCGCTGGGCGGGCCGATCGCCGTCGCGGTGCTGTTCCTGGCCGTCGTCCCGGTCGTGCGGGCGGGGCTGCGCACCCGCGAGCCGGTCTAGGGGGCGACCGGATAGGCGGCCTCTGCTGCGGCGATCGCGGCGCGCAGGACCTCCTTGACCGGCAGGCCGAGCTCGCGGGCCAGCGCGGCGACGTCCTCGTACTCGACGCTGACGTTGACCATCCGGCCGTCCGCGACGGCGATCTTCACGCCCACCCGGCCGCCGAGCACGTCCACCGACGCGTGCGCCCGCTCGAGCGCGATCTTCCCGACCGGCACGACGCGCAGCCCGATGGACGACGTCGCCGCGAACACCGCCGCCTGCACCGCAGGAACCACCTCGGGCCGGCACAGCACCGAGAGCGTGTGCGCCGGGCGGCCCTTCTTCATCAGGATCGGCGTCAGCCAGGCGTCGGAGGCCCCGGCCGCGAACAGCGTGTCGAGGACGCCGGGCCACAGCCGCGGGTCGAGGTCGTCGACGTTCGTCTCCAGGACGACGGGGTCCGCCGGAGGCGGCTCGTCGGCGGACCCCAGGACCAGGCGGACGACGTTGGGCAACTGTTCCGGGTCGCGTCCCCCCGCGCCCGTGCCCACCCGCTCGACCCGCATCGGGGGCAGCGAAGTCCACTCGCCGACCAGTTCGGCGACGAGCGCGGCACCGGTGGGCGTGCACATCTCCGCGGGAACCGGCCCGGCCACGACGGGTATCCCCGCCAGCAGCTCGAGAACGGCCGGCCCCGGGATCGGGACGACGCCGTGCGCACCGCGGGCCGAACCGCTGCCGAGCGCGACCGGCGAGGCGGTCAGCCGCGACAGCCTGAGGTGCGCGAACCCGGCGACGACCCCGACGACGTCGGCCAGCGCGTCCAGGGCGCCGACCTCGTGGAAGTGCACCTCCTCGGGCGCGACCCGGTGCACCCGCCCCTCGGCGACGGCCAGCCGCTCGAACACGGCCAGCGCGCGTTCGCGGACCGGGGTCGGGAGGTCGGCCTCGAGCAGGAGCGCGCGGACGTCGGCCCAGGTGCGGTGCGTGGAGGTCTCCGGAGCGTGCACCTGCACCCGGGTGGCGCCCAGCCCGTGCCGGGTGACCTGCTCGGAGACCAGCCGGATCCGCTCCACCGGCAGGGCGGCTACCGCGGCGGCGGGGACGTCGAGGGGGACGCCGGCGTCGACCAGCGCGCCCAGCAGCATGTCGCCGCTCGCGCCCGCCGCGAGGTCGAGCCACCCGATGGTCACGCAGGCATCTTCGCAGGTGGCCAGCCCCAGTTGATCATCGGCAAGTGGCGGTCCGACACGCCGATGGGGGCAGCCAAACGACGATGATCAACTGCGGAGAGGTCAGGCTCGCGCGCTCCGGCGGGCCACCCGCGCGGCGAAGACGCCAGCGGAGTAGCCGTTGTCGATGTTGCTGACCGCGACACCGGGAGCGGCCGCGTTGAGCATGGTCATGAGCGCGGCGAGGCCACCGAAGGCGTTCGGGGCGCCGGTCGACGTCGGCACCGCCACGACCGGGACGTCGGTCAGCCCGCCGACCGTCGTCGCCAGTGCCGCGTCCATGCCGGCGACCACCACCAGGCAGTCCGCGTCGTCGAGCAGGGTCCCGTCGGCGAGCAGCGCCCGCACCCGGCTCCCCGCGACGTCGTCGATCCGCACCGCATCGGCGCCGGTCACGCGGGCGACGAAGGCGGCCTCCGCGGCGACCGCGGTGTCGGCACCCCCGGCGCAGATGACCCGCACCCGCCCGACCGGCTCGGGCAGCGGCCCGACGGCGGCGGCCATCGCGGCGGCGTCCATCGTCGTGTAGGCGTCGTGCTCGCCGGCCAGGGCCACGAGCGTCTCGGCCGGGGCCCGGAGCACGAGCGCCGGGCGGTCCGGGTGCTCGCGGCGGGCCTCGCGGACGAGGGCCAGGATCTGCTCGGTGCTGCGGCCGGTACCCCAGACGACCTCGGGCTCGACGGCGGCGCCGACCGGCGGGACCGGTGCGGCGGGGAGGACGGGCTCCGTCGAGGTCTCGGCCGGGTGCGGGGTGCCGGGCAGCGGGCCGAGCACGGGGGCGTCCGGCGTGCCCAGTCCGAGCGGCGCGTGGACCGGGCCGGGCGGGGCCAGCAGCGGGGCGAACCCGTCCTCGACGCGCGGCGCGGCCTCCGCCACGGCCTCCACCTCCACCTCGGCGTCCGCTTCGTCGTCGGCGGGCACGGTCTCGGCTGCCTCGGGATCGGTCTCGGAGACGGGGGACGGGCCGAACAGGTGGTCGAGCGGGTTGGCGCCGGCGGCCCGCGTCTGCGTGACACCGGACAGGCGCACGACCCGGTCGCGCCCGCTGCGCTTGGCGTCGTAGAGGACGCCGTCCGCGGCGGCGAACAGGGTCCGGCGGTCGTCACCCCGGGCCGCGGAGGCGATACCGACGCTGATGGTGACCGGGAAGTCCAGCGAGAGCTCCGACCAGTCGTGCTGGGCGACCGAGCGGCGGATGCGCTCGAGCGCGCGCTCGGCCTGCTCGGCCGTGGTGTCGGGCAGCAGGATGACGAACTCGTCGCCGGCCCACCGGCACACCTCGTCGTCGCCACGGACGCCGGCGACGAGCAGCTCGCCGACGGTCCGCAGGACGACGTCCCCGCCGGGGTGCCCGATCGCGTCGTTGATCGACTTGAACCGGTCGACGTCCACGACCGCGAGCGCCGGGGCTGCTCCGGCCGAGAGCAGCCCGTCGAGGCGGGCCTCGGCGTAGCGCCGGTTCGGCAGGTGGGTGAGCGGGTCCTCGTAGGCCTGCCGGCGCAGCTGACCGGCGGCCCGCTCGGTCTCCAGGAGGCTCTTGCGCCGGCCGAACAGCTCGACCCAGCGGGTGCGCCGCTCGTCGACCCGGTCCAGCTCGTCGGAGAGGTACGCCTGCAGGTAGGGCAGCGCGCGCCCGGCGTCGTCGAGCTCGGCGTGCAGGGTGCACAGCTCGCGCAGCGCGGCCCGGCGCAGCCGCGGCAGGCCGTGCTCGGTGGCCAGGGTCAGCGCGGAGACCAGGTGCTCGTCGGCCGCGGTGCCGTCGCCCTGGCGGCGCAGCGCCCGGCCCAGGGCCAGCTGCGCGGACGCCAGCTGGGCCCGGTCGGCCGACGCCGACGTGATGCGGACGGCGGCGCGCAGCTGGCCCGTGGCGGCCGTGTGTTCGCCGAGGCCCACCAGCGCCCAGCCGTGCACGATCTGGGCCGCGACGATGCCGGGGGCCTCGGGCGGCAGCAGCTCCAGGGCCCGCTCGGCCAGCCGCCGCGCCTCGGCGAAGTGCGGTTCGGCCGACTCGGGGACGCCGTCGTCGATCAGGCCCTCGCCCAGCTCGGCGCAGAGCTCGCCGAGGCAGGTGGCCGTCGCGGCGACCATCACGTCGGGGTCGCCGTCCTCCGGCCCGAGGGATCCGGGGTCCTCCGCGGCGGCCACGGCCGCCTCGAAGGCTCGCCGCTGGTAGTCCAGGGCCAGCGGCATGAGCTCCAGGTCGGCGAGGACGGCGGCCAGCATGCCGAGGGTGTCGACGAGGAGCGAGCTGGGCGCCAGCAGCGGGTCGAGGAGGCTCGCGGCCTCGACCGCCTCGTCCATGGCGGCGTCGATCCGCCGCGAGAGCAGCTCGATGCGGGCGTGCCGGGCCAGGCCGGCCGCGCGCTGGAGGTCGTCGTCGGCGGCGTCGAACGCCGCCTTGGCCGAGCGCACCAGCGCGATCGCCAGGGCCGCCCGGGAGGCGGATTCGGAACGGGGGTCCGGTTCCTCGTCGGCGGCGGAACCGTGGGTGCCGTCGATCAGCTCGGCGACCCCGGCGTGCAGGTCGAGGGCCGGCTCGGGGGCGTTGGCGGTCACCGGCTCGCCGACCAGTGTGAAGCCGGCGACGCGGAGCCGGCGCACCAGCAGCTCGGCCCGCAGGGTGTCGCCCCACGCCTTGCCCAGCGACGCCGGGGCGTCCTCGGCCGCGTCGGCGGCCGGTGCGGCGGCGACGTAGGGAGACGGGTCCCGCTCGACGCCGGCGAGCAGCTCCTCGGCATCGTCCAGCTGCCAGTTCGCCAGGGCCGCGGTCACCCGATGATGCAGGGCTCCGGGTGGCACGAGCGCACTGTGCACGTCGTCCCCGCCGGTGTCGAGCATGCGTCCGGGAACGCGCCGTCCCGTGTCAGTCGCGTCCCATGCGTCCCAGGCGCCGGGGGTGGTCACGTGTCCGCCGGACTTTCGTCACCGTCGACGCCGTCGTCGTCCGGGGATGCGGTCGCGCCCGGCGCCCGCACCCGGTTGCGCCCGCCCCGCTTGGCGGAGAACAGGTGCAGGTCGGCGGTGTCGAACAGCGTGCGCCAGCCGATGATCGCCGCCTCCTGGTCGTCGCCGACCGCTGGCGCGGTGGCCACCCCGATGCTCACCGTTACCGGTGCCGGCAGCTGCAGGTCGGTCCAGTCGGCGTCCGCCACGGCCGCGCGGAGCCGCTCCGTGACGACGACGGCCTGCGCCTCCGTCGCCGTCGGCAGGACGACGAGGAACTCGTCACCGGCCCACCGGTAGACCTCGTCGCCGGTGCGGCTGTGCTCGCGCAGCAGGTCGGCGACCCGGCGCAGGACGGCGTCCCCGTGGGTGTGGGAGGTGTCGTCGTTGACCTCCTTGAACCGGTCGACGTCGACGACGGCCAGCGAGAGCGGCTGCTCACCGAGGCGCATCGCGCCCAGGCGGCGTTCGGCGCTGCGCCGGTTGCCCAGCCCGGTGAGCGGGTCCTCGAGGGCGTGGCGGCGCAGCATCGCGGCCTGCCGCTCGGCCTCGCGCAGCCGGCTGCGGCGGACGAACATCTCCGCCCACAGCTCCCGGCCGCGCGCGTGCGCCCTGCCGGTGTCGGCCCGGTAGGCCTCCAGCCAGTGCAGCGCCTCCGCCGGACGCCCCAGGTCCGCGCTGTGCTGCCCGAGCTCGAGCAGGCACTTCCGGTAGCGACGCCGGTCGCCGGCGGCCACGAACGACCCGGCCGCGTCGACCAGCAGCCCGATGGCCTCCTCGCCGCTTCCCTCGTCGCCGTCCCGCTGGCCGATCCGGACCAGCAGCCGGCCGAGCGCCAGGTCGGTGTAGCCGCGCAGCCACAGGCCGCCGTCGCGCTGCACGCTCCGCCGGACCCGCCGCAGCGGCCCGAGGGCACCGTCGAGGTCGTCGGCGCAGGTCAGCGCCCACGCCTGGACGACGTCGAGCAGGTCGGACTCGCCCGGCTCCGGTTCCCACTCCAGGTCACGGGCGGAGACGGCCGCGGCGACCGCCTCGACGGCGAGCTCGCGGGCGCGGGCGGCGTCGCCCCGGCGGAGCAGGGTCTGGGCCAGCTCGGCGTGCTGCTGGGCCGACAGCAGGCGCATCCGCCACAGGCCCTCCGGCTCGCGGCGCGCGGCGGCGGCGTGCTGACCGCGCAGCGCGTGCGCGACGGCCAGCTCCTCGAGGTCGAGCCCCGAGAGCGCGAGCGACAGCCACCGGTGGGCCTCCTGGAGCGCGCGCGACGGTGCGCCGGCGGCCGGTCCCTCGGTGACGAGGCTCGCGTCGACGGCCAGCAGCATGGCGGCGTCGTAGTGGTCGGCGAGCACCTGCACGTGGGCGAGGTAGGCGAGGGCCAGCGCGGTGTCCGCCGAGGGGGTGCACTTGTCGAGGGCCTCGCGGGCGGCGGACACCTCGGTGTCCGCCGCCTCCGGGTTCCCGTCGACCAGGGACCGGCGCGCGGCGAACGCGTGCCGCCAGGCGGTCCAGCGGGAGTCGGACGCCTCGCCCAGCGCCGGATCGGCGTCGTCGAGCAGGGCGAGGAAGGCGGAGGTGTCCTCGCGGGAGCTGGCCGCGAGCAGGCGCCACAGCACGTCCGGGAGGTCGCCGGGGGCGACGTCGACCGGGCGCCGTCTCACGCATCCCTCCACTCACGGGGTCGTCGGCCGGGAGGCCGCGTTCTGCCGGTCGCGAGGCAGCTTCCCCCGGGCCGGACCTGTATCCCGACCCGCCCGCACTACCCTCGTCGGATGCCCGGGACGCTCCCCAGTACGCCTCCGACGCGGTTCGCCTATCTCGGCCCCGAGGGTACCTTCGCCGAAGCCGCGCTGATCAGTGCAGTTGCCTCCTCGGAGGGAGCCCGGAAGCCCTACCCGAGCGTGGCCGCCGCCCTGGCCGCCGCCCGATCGGGCGACGTGGACGCGGCGCTGGTCCCGCTGGAGAACTCGGTCGAGGGCTCGGTGCCCGCGACGATGGACGGGCTGGCCGACGGCGACCCGCTGGTCATCGTCGGCGAGGTGTTCCGTCCCGTGACGATGACGCTCGCGTCCCGCGACGGCACCGGTCTCGCCGACGTGCGCTCCCTCGCCAGCCATCCGCACGCGCTCGCGCAGTCGGCCCGCTGGCTGGCGGCGAACCTGCCCGACGTCACCCCGCTGCCCACGACGTCGACCGCCGCCGCGGCCGCGGCCGTCGCCGCGGGGGAGTTCGACGCCGCGGTCTGCGCGCCGATCGCCGCCGAGCGGTACGGGCTGACGACGCTGGTCGAGGACATCGCCGACCATCCCGGCGCGGTCACCCGGTTCGTCCTGGTCCAGCGGCCGGGCGTCCTGCCGCTGCCCACCGGCAACGACAAGACGTCGCTGGTCGCCGTCGTCGGCGACCGGACCGGCGCCCTACTGGCGCTGCTCAGCGAGTTCGCCGTCCGCGGCATCTCGCTGACCCGCATCGAGTCGCGGCCCACCCGCGAGCGGCTGGGCGTCTACTCCTTCTCGCTCGACTGCGAGGGGCACATCGCCGACGCCCGGGTCGGTGAGGCGTTCGCCGCCCTGCACCGGGTGTGCGACGACGTCCGGTTCCTCGGCTCCTACCCGCGCGCCGACGGGCGGGAGAACAAGCCGGTCCCGGCTGCGGCCGACGACGAGGCGTTCGCCGAGGCCGAGGCGTGGCTGGAGGCCATCCGAGAGGGTCGGGCGTAAAAAGGGCCGCTCTCACACGCGCTCGAACTCGCGGTCCGGCTCGGCCTCCGCCGTCCGCCGGGACAGCCGGCTCGGCCACCAGATCGGGTCCCCGATGATCGCCACCGCCGCCGGCACCACGAGCGAGCGGACGACGAAGGTGTCGAGCAGGACGCCGAAGCCGACCAGGAACGCCATCTGCGCGAGGAACAGCAGCGGCAGCACCGCCAGGGCACCGAAGGTGGCGGCGAGGACCATTCCGGCACTGGTGATCACCCCGCCGGTGACGGCCAGCGCCCGCAGGACGCCCGCCTTCGTGCCCGACCGCGCGGACTCCTCGCGGGCCCGCGTCATCAGGAAGATGTTGTAGTCGATCCCCAGCGCGACCAGGAACACGAACGCGATCAGCAGGATCGCCGGGTCGCTGCCGGGGAACCCGAACACGTTCTCGAACAGCAGCGCCGCGACCCCGACCGTGGCGCCCACGCTGAGCACGACCGTCGCCACGAGCAGGACCGGCGCCACGAGCGAGCGCAGCAGCAGCGCCAGGACGACGAGGATGACCGCGAGCACGCTGGGGACGATCACCTGCAGGTCGCGGGCGGCGCTGTCGCGGGCGTCGAGGTTGCTCGCCGTCTCACCCCCGACGATCGCCTCGGGGTCGGCGGCGTCCAGCGCCGTCCGTAATTCCTGGACCGTGTCGACCGCGGCCGTGCTGTCGGGGGTGACCGACAGCGTCGCGTCCAGCCGCACCAGCCCGTCGACGACGAGCGGTGGTGTGCCGGGCGGGCCGAGCGCGAAGGGGACGACGTCGGCGACACCGTCGATCCCCGCCGCCACCTCGGCGACCTGCTCCCAGGTCTCCTCCGGAGTGACGATCACGGTGGGGCTGCCGACGCCGGCGTCGAAGTGCCGGCCCAGGGCGGCCTGTCCGTCGACGCCGTTCGACTCGCCCTGGATGGCGTCGGAGATGGGGATGCCGTCGGCCTCGTAGGTGGGCGCGAAGACCGCGGCGGCGAGAAGCACCGCGACGCTGCCGGCGAGCACCCGGCGGGGTCGTCGTCCGACGAGGGCCGCGACGCGCTCCCACCCGCGGCCCGGCTTCGGCTGGCTGCCGTACTCCGGCCGGAAGGGCCAGAAAGCGGCGCGGCCCAGCAGCGTGAGCGCGGCCGGCAGGAAGGAGAGGGCGGCGAGGACGGCGAACGCCACGCTGACCGCCGAGATCGGCCCGAGCCCGCGGTTGGAGCCGAGGTCGGAGAGCAGCAGGCACAGCACCCCGAGGACGACGGTGGCGCCCGACGCCAGGATCGGCTCCCACGACCGGTGCAGCGCGGTGCGCATCGCGGCGTACTTCGACGGCTGCCGGCGCAGTTCCTCGCGGAAGCGGGCCACCAGCAGGAGGCCGTAGTCGGTGGCCGCGCCGACGACGAGGATCGCCGCGATCCCCTGGCTCTGGCCGTTGACCGTGATGGCGCCGCCGTCGGCGAGCAGGAAAGCGACCGCGTTGGCGGCGGTGAGCGCCAGCCCGGCGGTGGCGATCACCAGCAGGGGCAGCAACGGCGAGCGGTAGACGACCAGCAGGATGAGCAGGACGACGCCGAACGCCGCGAGGATCAGCAGCCCGTCGATGCCCTCGAAGACGGCGGAGAAGTCGGCGAAGATCCCGGCGGGGCCGGTGACGAACGAGTCGGTGCCCTCGATCCCGATCGCGGCGCGCAGGTCCTCCACCAGGGGGAGCAGGTCGTTGCTCAGGTCCGGTTCGAGGAAGAGGAACGCCTGCACCGCGTCGCCGTCCTCCGACGGGATCGGGGGAGTGGCGGGCGCCGCGAGCGCGTCGGCGTCCTGGGCGACACGGGTGGCCTCGTCGATGCGCTCGCGGATGGTGGCGAGGGTGGCGTCGTCGATGCCGTCGCCGTCCTCCCAGAGCAGGACGGCGGGGATGGACTCGATGGGCTGGAAGTCCGCCTGCAGTTCCTGGACGCGGGTCGACTCGGCACCGTCCGGGAGGAACGCCGCGATGTCGTTCTCCTGCAGGTCGGTCAGGCCCGAGCCGAGGGCACTCAACGGCGCGGCGCTGCCGAGCCAGACCAGCAGGATCAGCGCGGGGAGGATCCAGCGGAGGCGCGACATGGGGCTGAGTCTCCGATCCCGGGCGGCATCCGGCGCGTCAGGACGACGCCACGCTGCTCCTTCGCCCGGCGGCCGGCCCCCGGATGCGGGCTCCCGGATGCGCGGCTCCCGGCCGGTGTGCGGACATCCACCTCCACGCGGCGGATGGACGTGGATTCGCGCCCGACCGCGCGTCGCGGCACGGACTGCCCTAGAGGTAGAGGCCGGTCGATTCCTCGATGCGCTCGGCGGCGACGGCGTGCACGTCGCGCTCGCGCAGGATGATCAGGTCCTCGCCGTGCACCTCGACCTCGTGCTGGTCCTCGGGCGAGAAGAGCACCTGGTCGCCGACCTTGACCTGGCGGACGCTGTCGCCCACGCCCCGCGCCTCGCCCCAGACCAGCCGCTTGGCCACCTGCGCGGTCGCCGGGATCAGGATGCCGCCGCTGGAGCGGCGGTCGCCGTCCTCCTTGCGCAGCGCGACCAGGATGCGGTCGTGCAGCATCTTGATCGGCAGCTTGCCGCCGGCTGAGGCGATGTCGTCGGGCACGTCGAAAACGCTACCCGGGCCGCGGCCCGGACTTCGGGCGCCCAAAGTCCATGATCAGGACCAGCCGAGTTCGTGCAGCCGGTCGTCGTCGATGCCGAAGTGGTGGGCGATCTCGTGCACGACGGTGACCGTGACCTCCTCGACCACGTCCTCGCGGGTCTCGCAGATGTCGCAGATCGCCAGGCGGTAGATCATGATCCGGTCCGGCAGGTCGCCGCCGTAGTGCCAGCCGCGTTCGGTCAGCGCGTAGCCCTCGTAGAGGCCCAGCAGGTCGGGCTCGTCGGGATTGCGGTCCTCGACCAGGACGACGACGTTGTCGAGCAGCCGCATGAGCTCCTCGGGCACCTCGTCGAGGGCGTCGGCGACCAGCTCCTCGAACTCCTGCGGCGGGAGCGGCCTCACCAGCTGGTCGGCAGCGGGCGGCCCTCCTCGTACCCGGCCGTGCTCTGCACCCCCAGCACCGCGCGCTCGTGCAGCTCCTCGATGGTCCGCGCGCCGGCGTAGGTGCACGAGGAGCGGACGCCGGCGACGATCTGGTCGATCAGGTCCTCGACACCCGGCCGGGCCGGGTCGAGGTACATCCGCGAGGAACTGATGCCCTCCTCGAACAGCGAGGCACGCGCCCGCTCGAATCCCGAGGCCGTCGCCGTCCGGGCCTTCACCGCGCGCGCCGAGGCCATGCCGAACGACTCCTTGTAGAGCCGGCCCCCGTCGTCGTGCACGTCGCCCGCGCTCTCGTAGGTGCCCGCGAACCAGGAGCCCACCATCACGTTGGCCGCGCCGGCGGCGAGGGCGAGGGCGATGTCGCGCGGGTGACGCACGCCGCCGTCGGCCCACACCTGCTTGCCCAGCCGGCGGGCCTCGGCGGCGCACTCCTCGACGGCGGAGAACTGCGGCCGGCCGACGCCGGTCATCATCCGCGTGGTGCACATGGCGCCCGGCCCGACGCCGACCTTCACGACGTCGGCACCGGCCTCGATGAGGTCGCGGGTGCCCTCCGCCGTCACCACGTTGCCCGCGACCACCGGAGCGGTTCCCGCCACCGACCGGGCCGCCCGGACCGCCTCGACGGCCTTCTCCTGGTGGCCGTGCGCGGTGTCGACGACGAGCACGTCGACGCCGGCGGCCAGCAGGGCGGCGGTCTTGCCGGCGACGTCCCCGTTGATGCCGACGGCGGCGGAGGTGAGCAGGTGCCCGTCGGCGTTGACCGCCGGGGTGTACAGCGCCGAGCGCAGTGCGCCCTTGCGGGTGATCACGCCGACGAGCCGCTCCCCCTCGACCACGGGGGCCGCGCTGACCCGCTCACCGGAGAGGACGTCGAAGATCTTCGGCAGGTCGGTACCGGCCGGGATGGTCAGCGGGTCGGCCGTCATCACCTGGGACAGCTGGGTGAACCGGTCCACGCCCTGGCACTGCCCGTCGGTGACGACGCCGATCGGTGCCCCCTTCTCGACCACGACGACGATGCCGTGCGCCCGCTTGCTCAGCAGCGCCAGCGCCTCGCCGACGGTCGACGTGGGGCCGAGCGTGATCGGGGTGTCGTAGACGGGGTGGCGGGACTTGATCCACGAGACGACCTCGCGGACGACGTCGACCGGGATGTCCTGCGGGAGGACGGCCAAACCGCCGCGCCGGGCGACGGTCTCGGCCATCCGGCGGCCGGAGATCGCGGTCATGTTGGCGACGACGACGGGGATCGTCGTCCCCACTCCGTCGGGCGTGGTCAGGTCGACCTCGAGCCGGGATCCGACGTCCGAGCGGTTCGGGACCATGAAGACGTCGGCGTAGGTCAGGTCGTGAGCCGGCCGGCTGCCACCGAGGAAGCGCATGCATCCATTGTCGCCCCTCCGGGCCGACACCCCGGCCAGGTGCCGTCCCCCGGCTGCGACGAGGGCGTCCGGCCCACGCCGTCAAGGACCCTCCGGGCCCTGCGCCGCCGTCGGCCCCTCGCAGGGCGGCTCACTACTCTTGTCCTGTGATCGACCTGCGACTCGTGCGCGAGAATCCCGACACCGTCCGTGCCAGCCAGAGGGCCCGCGGTGCCGACGAGTCCCTGGTCGACCAACTGCTCGCCGCCGACGCGGAGCGCCGGGAGGCGGTCAAGCGGGCCGACGACCTGCGGGCGGAGCAGAAGACGGCGTCCCAGGCGGTGCGGGGCTCGAGCCCGGAGGAGCGGCCCGCCATCCTCGAGCGGGCCAAGGCCCTCGCCGCCGAGGTCAAGGAGGCCGAGGAGGCCCAGCGCGCGGCGGACGCCGCCCTACGCGCCGCCCACCTCAAGATCCCCAACGTCATCGCCGGCGTGGTGCCGCCCGGCGGTGAGGACGACGCGGTGACGCTGCGCACCGTCGGCGAGGTTCCGGCCTACGACTTCCCGGTGCGCGACCACATCGAGATCGGTGAGGCCCTCGGCGCGATCGACATGGAGCGCGGGGCCAAGGTCTCCGGCGCCCGGTTCTACTTCCTCACCGGGCCCGGCGCGCTGCTCGAGTTCGCCCTCGCGCAGCTGGCCATCAGCCGGGCGGTGGGCGCGGGGTTCGTCCCGGTCGTCGCCCCGGCGCTCGTCCGCTCCGAGGCCATGGAGGGCACCGGGTTCCTCGGCGAGCACGACGAGGAGGTGTACCGGATCGAGCGCGACGACCTGTACCTCGTCGGGACGTCGGAGGTCGCCCTGGCCGGCATGCGCAGCAACGAGGTGCTCGACCTCTCCGCCGGACCGCTCCGCTACGCCGGCTGGTCGTCGTGCTTCCGGCGCGAGGCCGGCTCCTACGGCAAGGACACCCGCGGCATCATCCGCGTGCACTGGTTCGACAAGGTCGAGATGTTCAGCTTCTGCGCGCCCGAGGAGGCCGCCGCGGAGCACCTGCGGCTGCTCCAGTGGGAGGAGGAGTTCCTCCAGGAGCTGGAGCTGCCCTACCGGGTCGTCGACATCGCCGCCGGCGACCTCGGCACGAGCGCCGCGCGCAAGTACGACATCGAGGCGTGGTTCCCCAGCCAGGACACCTACCGCGAGCTGACCTCGACGTCGGACTGCACGACCTTCCAGGCACGCCGGCTCAACATCCGGTACCGGGACGCCGACGGGAAGCCGCAGACCGCGGCCACGCTCAACGGCACCCTGTGCGCCATCGCCCGCACCATCGCCTGCCTGCTCGAGGTGCACCAGCGCGCCGACGGCTCGGTGTACGTGCCCAAGGCCCTGCGGCCCTGGCTGGGCGGCGTGGAGGCCCTCACCCCCGGGATGACCCTCGCCGCGGCGGTCCCCCCGCCGGCCGCATGACCGCTGACCCGCCGAAGGCACTCGCGGCCTACGGTGCGCTGCCCGGGGCCGACCGGGTGGTGGACCTCGGCGACCTCGGCGCATGGCGCCCCAAGCTGGTGGCGTCCGACCTCGACGGCACGCTGCTCGACTCGGCCGGAGAGGTCAGCCCGCGCAGCCGGGCGGCGCTGAACGCGTGCTGGGACGCCGGCATCCCGGTCGTCGGCGTCACCGGCCGCGGCCCCCGGCTGCTCGACAGCGTGCGGGTGGCCCTGGACGGGCGGGGCATCGCTGTCCTCGCCCAGGGCGGGTTCGTCGTCGACCTCGAGCGCGACGAGGTGCTGCGCACCGTCGGCCTGCCGCGGGCGCAGGCCATCTCGGTCATCGAGCGGATCGAGACCGTGGCCGGCGACCTGATCGTCGCCGTCGAGGACGCCGCGCTGCAGGCCGAGTCGCGGGAGCCGGCGCAGAGCCCCCTGCGCGTGCAGCACGGGTTCGACTGGCCCTATCCGGAGCCGGCCCACCTGCTGCCGCGCGACGAGGTGCTGCCGAACGGTCCGGTGCTCAAGGTCTTCCTGCGCTCGTCCGCGCTCGGGCAGGACGAGCTGCTGGCGCGGGCGCGCAGCGTCGTCGACCCGGTCGACGCCGAGGTCACCCACGCCGGGCTCGGCTTCATCGAGGTGCTGCCGCCCGGCATCACCAAGGCCACCGGGCTGGCGGTCGCGCTGGAGCGCTACGGGGTCGGGTTCGCCGACGTCCTCGTGTTCGGGGACATGCCGAACGACCTGCCGATGATCGCCGCGGTGCGAGAGGCGGGGGGACGGGCCATCGCCGTGGCCAACGCGCACCCCGACGTCCGCACCGCCGCCCAGGAGGTCACCAGCGGGCACGACGCCGACGGCGTCGCCCGGTACCTGGAGGCGGTTCTCGCCGATGTCTGACTGGCAGCCGCGGCTGATCGCCAGCGACATGGACGGCACGTTGCTGCGCTGGGACGACACCGTCAGCGACGCCACCCTCCTCGAGCTCGAGCGCTGGCGGGACGACGGCGTGCCGATCGTGCTGGCGACCGGGCGCCCGCCCCGCTGGATGCGCCGGATCCGCGAGGCGATCGGCTACGGCACCGCCGTCTGCTGCAACGGGGCGGTGCTGCTCGACCTGGAGACCTTCGACATCGTCGACGAGGAACTGCTCCTCCCCGACGTCCTCGAGCCGGTGACCACGGAACTGCGCCGGCGGCAGCCCGACACCTGGTTCGCGGTCGAGTACGGGCTGGAGTTCCGGCACGAGCCGATCTACCGCCCGCGGTGGGACGTCGATGCGCCCGGTGTGGCCGAGGCGACGCTGGAGGAGATGGTCGCGGCGCCGGTCGCCAAGCTGCTGGCCCGTCACGAGACGCTGCCTCGCGACGAGTTCGTGGCGCTCGTCGAGCAGGTCGTCGACGGCCGTGCCACGGTCACCAACTCCTCCTCCGACGCCCTCGCCGAGATCTCGGCCGCAGGTGTGACGAAGGCCTCCGGGCTGGCGAAGGTGGCGGCCCGGCACGGGATCGGGCCCGAGGACGTCGTCGTGTTCGGTGACATGCCCAACGACATCGCCGCCTTCGAGTGGGTCCGGGACGGCGGCGGCCGCGCGGTCGCCATGGCGCATGCGCACCCCGACCTGCTGGCCGTGGCCACCGACGTCACCGGAACCAACGAGGACGACGGGGTCGCCGCCTTCCTGCAGTCCCTCTGAGCCGGCCCGGGGGTTCCCCCGACCTGCCCGATCCGTCCCGCCCTGCCGATACGAACGATGACGGGCCGGAACGAATCCCAGGAGCTGCACACCCATGTACGACGGTCATGAGCCGGACGCCCCGGCCGACGACGAACCGCGTCCGGAGCGCGTCCGCCGCGGCAACCGCAGCCTGAGGGTGCGGATGATCGGCGCCGTCCTGGTCGCCAGCGTCACGACCGTCGGCGTCGGCGTCTTCGGGGTCGACCGGATGTCCGAGCTGAGCGCGAAGGCCGACGTCGTCTACAGCGAGGGCACCGTGCCCGTCGACGCGCTGCGGAAGCTGCAGGTCGACTGGTGGGAGCTGCAGACCCACATCGCCCGCGCGAACATCGAGGCACTCCCGCCGGAGAGCCGTGCGTCGTCGAAGGAGAAGGCGGCCACCGCCGGGCAGACGCTCACCGCCGACGTCGAGGCCGCCGCCGACCTGCTGCTGTCGGCCGACGCCCGGGCGGCGTTCCAGGAGTTCGCCGGCGCGACCCAGCAATACCTCGCGCTCGTCACCCGGATCCAGCAGATCGTCGACGACGCCGAGGCGCAGGCCGCGGCCGCTGCGGCCCAGCTGGCCGCGGCACCCAAGCTCAGCGCCGCGGCCCAGCGGGCCGCCGCCGAGCAGCAGGCCCGGGCGCAGGGGCAGGTCATGGCCACGATGCAGCCGCTGATCGCCGAGATGAACGAGCTCGAGGGAACGATCGTCGACTCCGCCACCGCCGCCACCGCCGCGGCGTCGGCGGCGGCCGAGGAGGCGGCCGGCGAGGCACGCGACGCCTACGAGGCGGCCCGCACGCTCACGCTCGCCGCGATCGCCGTGGCCGTCGTCCTCGCCCTGGCGATCGGCCTGCTGATCGCCCGCAGCGTGCGCCGGCCGGTGCAGCACATGCGCGACGTCCTCGGTCAGGTCGCCGACGGGGACCTCACCGTCCGGGCCGGCACGGTCGGCGGCGGCGCCGAACTGGGCGAGATGGCCCGTTCGCTGGACACGACCCTGGACGCCCTGGGCGGCGTCTTCGGCCTGGTCAACAACTCGACGGCTCGTCTGGCCGAGGCCTCGACCCAGCTCAACACCGCCGCCGAGGCGATGGCCGACAACGCCCGGACCGCCGCCACGCAGGCCGACGAGGTCGTCGCCTCCGCCGGTGCGGTGGCCTCGAGCGTCGACACGGTCGCCACCGGCTCCTCGCAGATGGAGTCGGCGATCCGCGAGATCGCCCACAACGCGACCGAGGCCGCGCGGGTGGCCGGGCAGGCCGTGACCGTCGCGGAGACCACGACCAGGACGGTCGGCAAGCTCGGTGACTCCTCCGAGGAGATCGCCACCGTGATCAAGCTGATCAACGGCATCGCCGAGCAGACCAACCTGCTGGCGCTGAACGCCACGATCGAGGCGGCGCGGGCGGGCGAGGCGGGCAAGGGCTTCGCCGTCGTGGCCAGCGAGGTCAAGGAGCTGGCCCAGGAGACCGCCCGGGCGACCGAGGACATCTCCCAGCGGGTGCAGGCGATCCAGGCCGACACGGCGGGCGCGGTGGACGCGATCAGTCAGATCAGCACGGTCATCGGCGAGATCAACGACTTCCAGGCGACCATCGCCACGGCGGTCGAGGAGCAGACCGCCACGACCAACGAGATGAACCGCAACGTCGCCGAGGCGGCCACGGGCACGCAGGGCATCGCGGCGGCGATCACCGGTCTGGCCGCAGGCACGCAGGAGACCAACCAGCGGGTGGCCGACGCCCAGCGCGCGGCCGGCGAGCTGGCCCGGATGAGCGGTGAGCTGCAGGAAGCGGTCGCCAGGTTCACCGTGTAGCCGTGTTGATCATCGGCATGTGGCGGGCCGACACGCCGTCGAGCGCCGCCACATGCCGATGATCAACTGAGGCTCACAGGTACTGGCCGCCGCCGGGTCGCTGGTCGGGCTGCTGGGGGCCCTGCCCGCCGGGCAGGGCCTTGCGGCGGATCTCCTCGAGCTGCGCGCGAGCGGCCATCTGCTGGGCGAAGAGCGCCGTCTGGATGCCGTGGAACACGCCCTCCAGCCAGCCGACCAGCTGTGCCTGGGCGATGCGCAGCTCCGCGTCGGAGGGGGTCTCGCCCTCGGTGAACGGCAGGGTGATCCGTTCCAGCTCCTCGCGCAGCTCGGGAGCCAGGCCCTCCTCCAGCTCGCGGATCGAGGCGGCGTGGATGTCCCGGAGCCGGTTGCGGCTGGCCTCGTCCAGGGGGGCCGCCCGCACCTCCTCGAGCAGCTGCTTGATCATCGTGCCGATCCGCATGACCTTCGCGGGCTGCTCGACCATCTCGCCGAGGGAGAGTCCGCCGTCCGAGTCGTCGGACCCCTGCGGCATCGGCAGGGCGCCGACCGGCTGACCGTCGGGGCCGACGACGACGACCTGCTGCGGGCGCTGGCCGGTTCCGGGTGCAGTCATGCCCCCATCCTGCCCCGCCTCCCCGGCGGCCGAACGCGGTGTCCGGGGAACGCCCGCATCGGTTCGGCGGATGAACCGATCGGTCACCGGGGCCGTGCTGGGGGTGCGGGGGAACCGGTACCGGAGGAGGTGCAGCGTGCGGACGACGGCCAGGTGGGCGGCCGGGATCGCGGTCGGCATGCTGACCCTGGCGGGCTGCGCCGACTCGCAGGAGACGGGCGGAGACGCGGCGTCGGCCGGCGGCGGTTCCGGGAACGGCGACGCGGTGCTCGCCACGGCCGACAGCGACCTCGGCGAGATCGTCGTCGACGGCGAGGGGATGACCGTCTACGTCTTCGACCAGGACAGCCCGGGCTCGGGGGAGAGCGCCTGCGCCGGCGACTGCCTGGCGAAGTGGCCCGCGGTCGAGGCCGGCTCGGACGGTCCCGAGGTCGACGGGGTGTCCGGCGAGGTCGGCACCATCACCCGGGACGACGGAACGGTGCAGGTCACCCTGGAGGGTCTGCCCCTGTACACCTACGCCGCCGACTCGGATCCTGGGGACGTGACGGGTCAGGGCGTCGGCGGGAACTGGTGGGTCGTGTCCCCCGCCGGCACGAAGGTCATCGAGGCGCCGGCGTCGGAGCCTCCGGCCGACCCGGGCTACTCGGGCGGCTACTGATCGGATGCGTACACGCGGGGCGGGATCGGCCGAGGAGAGCCTGCGCGCCCTCTACGACGACCACGCGCCGGTGCTCCTCGCCTACGCCATGCGGCTTACCGACGGCGACCGCGTCCGTGCGGAGGACATCGTCCAGGAGACGCTGCTGCGGGCGTGGCGCAACCTCGACCAGCTGGACTCCGACACCCGGCCGGTCCGTCCCTGGCTGTTCACGGTGGCTCAGCGGCTGGCCATCGACGCGCACCGCGCCCGCCGCGCCCGCCCGGCCGAGGTGGGGGACGCGGCCCTGGCATCCGTGCCCGGTCTGGACCAGATCGAGGGGGCACTCGACCGGATCGTGGTCACCGACGCCCTCGACTCGCTGTCGCAGGAGCACCGGGCCGTGATCGTCGAGACCTACTACCGCGGCCGCACCGTCGCCGAGGCGGCCGTCGTCCTCGGGATCCCGCCGGGCACCGTGAAGTCGCGCTGCTACTACGCCCTGCGCGCGCTCAAGCTCGCCCTCGCCGAGCGGGGGGTGACGACGTGACCTGCCCGGAGAGGACCACCGACCTCGGCGCCTACGTGCTCGGCGCGCTCGAGCCGGCGGAGCGGCGGCGGGTGGAGGAGCACGTGCGCGGGTGCCCCGCGTGCACGGCGGAGCTGGCGCAGTTCGCGGCCCTGCCGGCGTTGCTCGACCGTGTCCGGCCCGAGGATCTCCGGCCGGTCGCCGTCACGCCGTCACCGGACCTCTTCGAGCGCATGTCGGCGGCCGCCGGCACCCGGCGTTCCCGGCGGCCACGTCCGCGGGCGCTGGTCGCGGCGGCCTCCCTCGTCGTCCTCGGTCTCGCCGCGGGCCTCGCAGTGTGGCTGGCCGGCTCGGGCGAGCAGACGGTGATCGCGAAGTCCGGGCCCGTCCAGGTGACGGTCACCGCCAGTACGGCCGGTGAGGGCAGCGCTCTGGACGTCGCCGTCGACGGGCTGTGGCCGGGGGAGACCTGCCACCTGATCGCCGTCGACAGGGACGGCGAACGGCACGAGGCCGGCACCTGGCCGACGTCCGAGGACGGAGACGGCCGGTGGCGCGGCTGGGCGGACGTCGATCGGTCGGCGCTGGTCGGCCTGGTCGTCCTCGGCGACGGCGGGCGGGAGCTGGTGCGCGTTCCCCTCTAGTCCTCGGGCAGCAGCAGGACCTTGCCGATGTGCTCGCTGGCCTCGACGACGCGGTGTGCCTCCGCGGCCCGCGACATGGGCAGCCGCCGGTCGACGATGGGCCGGATGCCGCCGCGCTCGACGTCGGGCCACACGTCGTGCAGGACCGCCGCCACGATCTCCGCCTTGCCGCCGGGGCCGGTCGCCGGGCGCGAACGGAGGGTGGTCGCGTGCACCGCCGCGCGCTTGCGCATGAGCACGCCGAGGTCGAGCTCGGCCTTCGTGCCGCCCTGCATGCCGATGGACACCAGCCGCCCGCCGGTGGCGAGGGCGTCGACGTTGCGGGCCAGGTACTTCGCCCCCATGTTGTCCAGGATCACGTGCACCCCGGCGCCGTCGGTCTCGTCCTTCACCCGCTCGACGAAGTCCTCGTCGCGGTAGTTGATGCCGACGTCGGCGCCGAGTTCGCGGCAGACGGCGAGCTTGGCCGCCGTCCCGGCCGTGGTGAACACGCGGGCGCCGGCGCGGGCGGCCAGCTGGATCGCCATCGTCCCGATCCCGCTCGAGCCGCCGTGCACCAGGAAGTTCTCCCCCCGGTGCAGCCGGGCCAGCAAGAAGACGTTGGACCAGACCGTGCAGGTGACCTCCGGGAGGGCGGCCGCGGTGGCCAGCTCGACGCCGGCCGGCCGGGGCAGCAATTGGCCTGCGGGGACGGCGACCCGCTCGGCGTAGCCACCGCCGGACAGCAGCGCGCAGACCTCGTCGCCGACCGACCAGCTGGTCACGCCGTCGCCGACCTCGCTGACGACCCCGCTGCACTCCAGCCCGAGGACGTCGCTGGCCCCGGGTGGAGGTGGGTAGAAGCCCTGCCGCTGCAGCAGGTCGGCGCGGTTCACCGCGGTGGCCTCGACGTCGACGATCACCTCGCCCGGCCCGCACACCGGGTCGGGCACCTCGCCCCACCCCAGGACCTCGGGTCCGCCGGGCTCTGAGACCGTCACCGCACGCATGCGCCGACCCTAATCCCGGGGCAAGGGCGGTCACCCTGCGTCCCGGCGCGCCGGTGCGGCGTCCCGCCCGCAGGTCGACGCGCACGCTCGGCCGGTGCCGGGTCGCGTCGGTGCCAGGCTCGTGCGGTCCGCCGCACGCGCCGCGGGACCCGCGGCCCCGATGGTGCCGGAGGTTCGCCATGACCACCAACCAGCCCACGTACTGGACGCCACCCTCCCGGTGGGGGGTGGGACGGGTCCTGGGAGTCGTGTTCGGCGTTCTCCTGCTGCTGCCCGGACTGGGGCTGGTGGTCGGCGGTGGTGTCCTCCTCTGGGCCGACCTCGGCAACCGCACGGACGGGTACGTGTTCTCGGAGACCGACGACTTCACCACGCAGGGCTATGCGCTCTCCAGCGAGCGGATCGACCTCGCCACGGGAGCGGACTGGGTCCCCCTCTCGGCGACCCTGGGCACCGCCCGCGCCGAGGTGACCGCCGTCGATCCGGAGACCGAGATCTTCGTCGGTGTCGCGCCCCTGGCAGAGGGGGCCGCCTACCTCGACGGCGTGCAGCGCAGCGTCATCGACGACCTGGGCACCGGCGCCGTCGACGAGGTGTTGGTTCCCGGTGGCGCGCCGTCCGGCCCGCCCGTGGAGCAGGACTTCTGGGCGGCGCAGGCCAGCGGGCCCGGGATACAGCGGCTGGACTGGAAACCGACGCAGGGCGACTGGCTGTTCGTCGTCATGAACGCCGACGGCTCGGCCGGGGTGGCCATGGACGCCCGCGTCGGCGCCACGGTTCCCGCGCTGGGCGGGCTGGCCTGGGGGGTGCTGGGCATGGGCCTGTTCCTCGTCCTGGTCGGCACCCTGCTCCTGGTTCTCGCCATCCGGCGTCCCCGGGTGGGCAGGGCCTACACCGGCGGGCCGTTCGTGATGCCGTCGGGCCCCGCGCCGTCCTGGGCGCCCCCGACCCCCACCGACCGGACGACGGCTGCCGACGCCGCACCCGATTCGACGTCGACCCGGCCGCCCACCGGCTGACCCGGCACCCCTGCCCCCGGAAGGGGGCAGGGGAGCTCTTTCAGCCCCGGGCCTTGAGGTCCTTGCGGAGAATCTTCCCGGCCGCCGACTTCGGCACCGCGTCGATGAACTCGACGAACCGGATCTTCTTGTGCGGGGCGACCTTCTCGGCCATGTAGGCCATGACGGCCTCCTCGCTGAGCTCGGAGCCCGGGGCGCGGACGACGAAGGCCTTGGGCAGCTCCTCGCCGGTGCCCTGCTCGGGGACGCCGATGACGGCGGCGTCGGCGATCTCGGGGTGCCCGAGCAGCACGGCCTCGAGCTCGGCCGGTGCCACCTGGTAGCCCTTGTACTTGATCAGTTCCTTGACGCGGTCGACGACGGTGTAGACGCCGCGCTCGTCGACGATCGCGACGTCGCCGGTGTGCAGCCAGCCCTCGCTGTCGACGGTCTCGGCGGTGGCCTTCTCGTTGTTCAGGTAGCCCTTCATCACCTGCGGGCCGCGGATCCACAGCTCGCCCCGGTCGCCCTCGGCGGCGTCCTCACCGCTGGACGGGTCGACCAGCCGGCACTCGGTGTTCGGGATCGCATAGCCGACCGACCCCTTCGGCACCTCGTAGCCCTCGGCGCCGGGCGGCTCGTGGCCCGGGTCGGGAGTGGTGTGCGAGACCGGCGAGAGCTCGGTCATCCCGTAGCCCTGCGCGACCGTGACGCCGTCCTCGGCGCCCTTGCGCAGCCGCTGCTCGACGGTGAGCGCCAGCTGCTCGTCCAGCGGGGCGGCGCCCGACAGGATCGACCGCAGCGACGAGAGGTCGTACTGGTCGACGAGCGGGTGCTTGGCCAGCGCCACCAGGATCGGCGGGGCCACGAACGCGCGGGTGATCTTGTGGTCCTGGATGGTGCGCAGGAAGTCCTCGAGGTCGAACCGCGGCAGGGTGACCACGGTGCCGCCCCACTGCAGGCCCTGGTTCATCAGCACCGTCAGGCCGTAGATGTGGAAGAACGGAAGGACGGCGATGATCCGTTCCTCGGGCTGCAGGTCGATCAGCTTGCGGGTCTGCGCGACGTTCGCGACCAGATTGCGGTGGGTGAGCATCACGCCCTTGGGCAGGCCGGTCGTGCCGCTGGAGTAGGGGAGCGTCACCAGGTCGTCGGCCGGGTCGATCTCCACCTGCGGGGACGGCGCGTCGCTGCCGAGCAGGTCGAGCAGGTTCGCGTGGCCCTCCATGCCGTCCAGGACCACGATCTCGCCGACCGGGGTCTTCTCGGCCGCGGCCGCCGCGCGGTCCATGAACAGCGAGATGGTGATCAGCATCTTCGCCCCGGAGTCCTTCAGCTGGAAGGCGATCTCGTCGGGGGTGTAGAGCGAGTTGATCGGCGACATGACGCAGCCCGCCGCGGCGATGCCGTGGAAGACCACCGGGTACCAGGGCGTGTTCGGGCAGAAGACGGCGACGACGTCGCCCTTGCGCAGCCCCTTCGCGTGCAGCGCCGCCGCGACCCGGTCGACGTAGGACGACAGCTGACCGTGCGTGATGGTGTCGCCCTTGAGGCCGTCGATCAGGGCCGGGACGTCGGGGCGTTCCCTGCCGGTGGCGAGGATGAACTCCGGCACGGACAGGTCCGGGATCTCGACATCGGGATACGGGCTGGCCAGGGGCACGGGGACTCCTCCTCGTCGATATGTGGCGCCAGTCTCACATCCGGCGGGGCGCCGGCCACAAGGGGGTTACTCGCGAGTTCACCCGCGACGGTCCGTTCCTCACCTCGGCCAGAGCACCGACTGCGTGCAGCGGAACAGCGCGATCGTCCTCCCGGAGCCGGCGTCGGTCACGACGGCGTCCCACACCTGCGTCGTCCGCCCGGCGTGGACGTTGGTCGCGACGGCGTCGATCCGGCCCTCCCGGGCCGTGCCGAGATGGTTGCTCTTCAGCTCGATCGTGGTGAAGCCGGAGGACCCCTCGGGCAGCAGCGCGCGGGTGGGCAGGCCGCAGCTGGTGTCGGCGAGCGCCACGACGGTGGCCGCGTGCAGGTAGCCGTTGGGCGCCAGCAGCTCGCTGCGGATGTCGAGGTGCGAGGTCAGCCGGCCGCGTTCGTGGGTGTCGATGACGATGCCGAGCAGGCCGGGCAGCGTGCCCGGGAGCAGGGCATTGAGCTCGTCGGCGGTGAGGAATCCGGTCGCGGCCATGCCCGGCAACGTAGCGACCCTCGCGATCACCCCAGCCCTGTGGTCGCCGTCCCAGCCGTGTGGGCCTCGGACGGCGACCACGAGCCTCGGGCCACCTGCGCTCAGCCCTGGCTGGCGTTCTCCCAGAGGCCGACGACGTTGCCCTCGGGGTCCTTGAAGTACGCCGCGAAGCCCATGTCGCCGACCGGCGTCTTCCCCGCGACGGTCGACCCACCGAGCCCGGCGATCCTCTCCAGTGTGGCGTCGATGCTGTCGACGTCCACGACGATGACCGGACCGCCCCCGGCGCTCATCTCCCGCGACAGCATGCCGCCGTTGATGAAGCCCGGCTCGGTCGGACCGCTGTCCCCGCTGGGGCCCGACATCACCATCGTGTAGTTCATCTCCGGCATCTCCTGGACCTGCCAGCCGAAGATCTCCTTGTAGAAGCTGCGGGCCCGGGTCCCGTCGTCGAACGGGACCTCGAAGTGCACGACGCGGCCGGTCACGGCCACCACCTCCCGGTTCTCCCTGCTCTGGACGCCGCGGACGCTAGACCCGAGCGCGCCGGCCGCACAGGGGGTCGCGAACGGGACGCGGCCGCACGCGCCCGGCACCATTCCGCCGCCTGGTGGCCGCGTCCGCCCTGCAGCGTGGACGCGGCCACCACACCGCGGCACTCGCCTCGGGCGCCGATGCCCGAAGTCCGGTTCAGGCCAGCCCGCGGACCGTCCGGGTCGGCGGCCGGTCGCCCCGGATGGACGCCACCATGTCGAGGGTCTGCCGGGTCGCCGCGACGTCGTGGGCGCGGAACACCCGCGCGCCGAGCCAGGCGCTCACGGCGGTGGTGGCCAGGGTGCCGGTGAGCCGCTCCTCG
The DNA here is from genome assembly GCA_035296685.1 of Blastococcus sp. Lineage (GTDB taxonomy): Bacteria > Actinomycetota > Actinomycetes > Mycobacteriales > Geodermatophilaceae > Blastococcus_B. Next base: position 31,728 of record DATHAK010000125.1, on the reverse strand, counting down.
AGGGGGACGTCGAGGGTCTCGCCGACGAAGTCCTTGTTCGACAGCGCCATGAGCACCGGCCACCCGGTCGCGACCAGTTCGCCGAGCCGGCGGGTGACCTCCAGGGAGTGCCGGGTGTTCTTGCCGAAGTCGTGCCCGGGGTCGACGAGCACGCGGTCGCGGTCCACCCCGGCGGCGACGGCGGCCTCGGCGAGCGCCGTCGTGCGTCGCACCACGTCGGCGACGACGTCGTCGTAGGTGACCCGGTGCGGCCGCGTGCGGGGCGGGAGCCCGCCCGCGTGCGTGCACACGATCCCGGCGCCGGCCTCGGCCGCGACGGTCGGCAGGGCCGGGTCGACCCCGCCCCATGCGTCGTTGACGACGTCGGCACCGGCGGCCAGCGCCTCCCGGGCCACCTCGGCCCGCCAGGTGTCGATCGAGATCGGCAGCGTGGGATGGGCCGCGCGGATGGCGGCCACCAGGTCGACGGTGCGGCGGATCTCCTCGGCCGGATCGACGTCCTCGCCCGGCGCCGCCTTCACCCCGCCCACGTCGACCATGTCCGCGCCCTCGGCCACGACGCGGTCGACGCGCTCGACGGCGGCGGCCAGCTCGTAGGTGGCGCCGCGGTCGTAGAACGAGTCGGGGGTGCGGTTGACGATCGCCATGACGAGCAGCCGCCCGTCCGGCACGTCGAGCGCTCCCAGTCGCAGCAACCCGTTCCCCCTCCTCCCGACCGGTGTGGTGGAGTTCGCCAACCTAGTCAAGCGGAAGGGGAGGGCTCATGGCCGCCACGAGGGTCGACGGCGTGGAGGGAGTGCGGGGCCTCGTCGGGAAGCACCTCGGCTACAGCGACTGGGTGACGGTCACCCAGGAGCAGGTGGACCAGTTCGCCGACGCGACCGGTGACCACCAGTGGATCCACGTCGACGCGGAGCGGGCCGCGAGGGAGAGCCCCTTCGGCGGCCCGATCGCGCACGGCTTCCTGACGCTGTCCCTGCTCCCGATGCTCATGCCGCAGGTCGTGGAGATCACCGGTTTCCGGATGGGCGTCAACTATGGCACCGACAAGGTGCGCTTCCCGTCGCCGGTGCCAGTGGGCAGCCGGGTGCGCGCCGGCGCCACGCTGGACGGCGCCGACCCGATCGACGGCGGCATCGCGATGGTCCTGACCGTCACCGTGGAGATCGAGGGCGCCAGCAAGCCGGCGATGGTCGCGACCAGCCTGTCCCGCCGCTACCTGTAGGCCCCGCTACAAGGCCCCGCGCCGAGCGTGCGAGGCGTGGGGGGCAGCGGGGTCCTTTCAGTCGACGAGGGCCTGGTTGACCAGCTGGCGCAGGTGGTTGCGGATCGGCAGGGTGCTCGAGGGCAGCAGCTGCGTGTAGAAGCTGACGGTCACGTCCTCGACCGGGTCGACGTAGAACGCCGTCGACGCCGCCCCGCCCCAGCTGAAGTCACCGCTGTTGGCGACGACGGCGTAGCGCACGGGGTCGATGACCATCGAGAACCCGAGGCCGAAGCCCACTCCCCGCAGCGGCGTCTCGGCGAACAGCGGCCGGCCGAAGCTCTCGAGGTCCTGGTTGCCGGGAAGGTGGTTGCGCACCATGTGCGCGATCGTGCGCGAGCCGAGCAGCCGCCCGCCGTCGTAGGAGCCGCCCCGGCGCAGCAGCTCGATGAACCGGAGGTAGTCGGCGGCGGTGGAGACCAGCCCCCCGCCGCCGGACAGGAACGCCGGCTTGCTGTGGGCGGCGGCGTCGAAGGCCTCGTTGAAGATCATCCCGGACGTCGGCCCGCCCGGCTGCCCCGGTGTCGCGAGGTACAGCTTGGCCAGCCTGTCCGGGTCGTCGCCCGGACGCAGCCCGAACGAGGTGTCCCGCATGCCGAGGGGCGTGAAGATCCGCTGCTCGAAGAACTCGTCCAGCGGCTGACCGGAGAGCACCTCGACGAGCCGGCCGAGGACGTCGGTGGACACGCCGTAGTTCCACTCGCTGCCGGGCTGGAAGACCAGCGGGACGGAGGCCCACTGGCGGCAGACCTCGGCGGAGTCGGCGCCGGGCGGGGTGCCCCATTCGTGCCCCATCGCGCGGTACATCGCGTCGACGGGATGGGCGTGGTGGAAGCCGTAGGTCAGGCCGGAGGTGTGGGTGAGCAGGTGCCACACGCGGATCGGCTCGACCTGCGGGACCGTCACCGGCTTCATCGCCGACCCGGCCTTGTACACGCGGGTCTCGGCGAACTCGGGCAACCACTTGGTGATCGGGTCGGAGAGCTCGAAGGCGCCCTCCTCGTAGAGCATCATCGCCGCGACCGAGGTGACCGGCTTGGTCATCGAGAAGATGCGCCAGCGGGTGTCCTCCTCGACCGGGAGGCCGTTCTCGACGTCCCGCTGCCCGTAGCGGCCGACGTGCACGAGCCGGCCGCGCCGCGCCACCGTGACGAGGAAGCCGGGCAGCTGGCCGTCGTCCACCCAGCGCGCCAGCCGCCGGTCGATCCGCTCCAGCCGAGCCCCGTCGACACCCACCTCAGCGGGATCGGTGTCGATCCTCAGATCACTGCTCACGCCTGCCTCCGGGTCCCCGAAACGCCGTCCGCCGTCGGGCGGCGCCTGCCCGCGCATCCTCACCCACGCGTGGTGGGCTCGGTCACACGGGTCAGGCGGCCACCCGACGGCGGAGGTACCCGGGCGTCCGGCGATCAGACCGGAACGCTGCTGGCGGCCTTCTTCAGGTTCGAGCCGGCGGTCACCTTGACGGTGTTGGCCGCCGGGATGTCGATCGACTCACCGGTCTGCGGGTTGCGGCCCGTGCGCGCGGAGCGCTGGGTGCGCTCGACGGTGAGCAGGCCGGAGACGGCGACCTTCTCGCCGCGGGTGATCGCCTCGACGAGCTCCTCCTGGAGACCGGCGATGACCGAGTCGACGGTCGAGGCCGGGACGTCGGCACGCTTGGCGATGGCGGAGACCAGTTCGGCCTTGTTCATGAGGTTCCTCTCGTGTGTGCGGTGGCAGGTGCCAGGGCTCGGCACGCGGGCGGCTCCATCCCCGGTGGGGACCTCCCGGCATCCACGCACGAGGCGCGGACGGCGCGGGCGGGGCCGGCCGTGGTGCGAGGCCGGACCCCGGGCACCGTGCCATGCCCGCCTGAGGTCTGGCCACCCAGGGTCCCGAAAAGGCCTGCAGACGACTCGTCCACCACATCCGTCCCACCCCCCGGACAGGCCCTCGGCCGGGGCCGCGAACGGCATTGCCCACCCGCTGGTTCCACCGCGAACCCCACCGGCACGGCGGACGGCGCTCGGGTTCCGGCGGGCGGGCGTGTCAGCATGGTGCCCGACAGGTCGCCCGCCGGGTGTCCGGACGAGGAGCACGGAGGGGGGTCCCACATGGCAACCCCCGATCCCACCGGCGAGGACGACACCGACGCGCTGCGGGATCCGCACCGCATCGCCGCCGCCCGGCGGCTGTTCGTCGAGGTCTCCGGCCCCGCGACGTACGACCGGCTCTCCGCGCTGGCCGCGCGGCTGCTCGGCGTCGGGCACGCGAAGGTCACCCTGTTCACCGACCAGGACACCGTCGTGGGCGGCTACGGGTTGCCTCCGGGCGTGGTCGGTGGGCCCGCGCTGCTGACCGGCGCCCTCTCGGCGATCACCGTCCGCCAGCGGCGCACCCTGGGCATCGCCTCGGCGTCCGAGGACGAGCGCGTCGCCCACCTGCCCGCGGTCACGTCGGGGCAGGTACAGGCCTACCTCGGGGCGCCGCTGATCGCGGACTCGGGCCACGTCGTAGGCGTCCTGGCCGTCTACGACCCCGCGCCCCGCGCGTGGACCGAGGACGAGGCCCGCCTGCTGGACCAGATGGGCGCCTCGGTGGTCGCCGAGCTCGAGCTGGCGGCGGCACGGACGGCGATCGGGACGTCGCTGGCCCGGTTGGACGTCGCGATGGAGGCCAGTTCGGTCGGCATCTGGGAGGTCGACCTCGTCCAGGGGGTCATCGACTGGGACCAGCGCTGCGCGGCGATCTTCGGGCTCGAGGGAGCGCAGACCATCCCGATGGACACGCTCTTCGCGGAGCACGTCCACCCCGACGACCAGGAGTCCGCCCAGGCGGCGATGCAGGAGGCGGTGGACAACCGCGCCCAGTACACCGTCGAGCTCCGCACCATCCGGCCCGGCACCGGCGAAGTGCGCTGGACCGTCTCGCGGGGCCGGGTGCTGGTCGACTCCGAGGGCGAGCCGGTGCGCATCCTCGGCACCGTCCTCGACGTCACCGACGCCCGCCGGCAGGCCGAGGCCCGGCTGTCGGCGTTCCATCGCGCGACAGCCATCGCCGAGGTCGCGGCCGAGCTCGCCAACGCCGCACGGCTGGAGGACCTGCCGGAGATCGCGCAGCGCGGCGCACAGGTGCTGGGGGCGCAGTCCAGCGCGCTGGCGGTCTTCGAGTTCGCCGGCGGCCCGCTGCGGGTGCACATGACCCGCCGGCTGGCCGACGAGGTACAGGAGCACGTCGACCACCCCGTCGAGGGCTTCGAGATCGAGCTCGACGACGGCCAGCCCACCCAGTACGCCGCGATGCATGGCCGGCGGGTGCTGCTCGCCTCGGTGGAGGAGATGCTCGCGCGGTTCCCCGACACCCGCGAGGGCATCGACCTCCTGGGCGTGCGGGCCGCCGCCGCGCTGCCGCTGCGCGTCGAGGGCCGGGTGCTCGGCTCCTTCCTCGCGATCTGGGACACCGAGCACGCGTTCGCCGCCGACGACGTCGAGGTCCTGGAGGCGCTCGCCGCTCAGATCGCGCTCAGCGTCTCCCGCCTCCAGGCCGACGAGGAGCGGGCGAAGGCGGTCGCCGCCATGTCGGAGGCCAACCAGCGGCTGCAGCTGCTCGCCGAGGCGGGCCGCGTCCTCTCCGGCACGCTGGAGATCGACCAGCAGGTCGAGCAGCTCGCCGCGCTCGTCGTGCCCGGGCTCGGTGACTGGTGCTGGCTCGTGGTCACCGACGAGCAGGGCCGGTTGCACGACATGGCATGCGCCCACCGGGACCCGGCCCGGCAGGCCGACGTGGAGGCCTACGTCCGCACGATGATCTCGGTGATGACCGAGGAGGCCAGCGCTCGGGTCGTGATCGCCACCGGGCGCCCGATGATCATGTCGCCGCTCGACTGGGCGCACGTCGAGCGCGCGCTGCCCGACCCGGCGGCGCGCGAGTCGCTGGCCCGGCTCGGCGTCGGGTCGGGCGTCGTCGTGCCCCTCGTGGCGCGGGGGCAGACCCTCGGGGCGCTCGGTCTGTTCAGCCGCGAGGAGCGGGGAGCGCTCGGCCAGGCGGAGATCGACACGGCGATCGAGATCGGGCGCCGCGCCGGGCTCGCTCTGCACCACGCCCGCCTGTTCGGCCAGCAGCGCGCGCTCGCGGACGCGCTGCAGCGGAGCATGCTCACGGCGCCACCCCGGATCGACGGCTGCGAGATCGTAGTCCGGTACGTGCCCGCCGCGGAGGGTGCCGAGATCGGCGGCGACTGGTACGACGCCTTCTTCGACCGGGGCGGCCACCCGGTGATCGCGATCGGCGACGTGGTGGGACACGACACCCGGGCCGCCGCCGCGATGGGGCAGGTCCGCGGTCTGCTGCGGGGGATCAGCTACTCCAGCGGCGGCACCCCGGCGGAGGTGCTCAGCCGGGTCGACCGCGCCGTCCTCGGGCTGGCGCTCGACACGATGGCCACCGCGACCGTCGCACGGCTCGAGTCCGGCGAGGGGACGCTCCTGCGGTGGTCCAACGCCGGCCACCCGCCGCCGGTGCGGATCAGCGCCGCGGGCGAGGTGGAGACGCTCGACGGGAAGCCGGCCGATCTGCTGCTGGGCGTCTGGCCGGACTGTGTCCGGGAGGACCACGTCACACCGCTGGCGCCCGGTGACACCGTCCTGCTCTACACCGACGGCCTCGTCGAGCGGCGCAACCGCGACATCGACGAGGGCACCGACGAGCTGGTCGGTGCGCTGCGTGAGTTCGCCGGCCTGCCCTTGGGGGAGATGTGCGACCGGGTGCTCGAGCGGCTGTTCCTCCCCGACGCCGAGGACGACGTCGCGGTGCTCGCCGTCCGCCTGACCGGGGCCTGAGGCTCAGTCCCGGCGGCGACCGAGCCGGTTGCGCGTGCGTTGCGGCAGGTCTACGGCGACCGGCGCGGCCCAGCCGCGCCACACCGACAGCACCCGCAGCCCGGCCACCAGGACAATGACGATCGCCGCGACCGGCAGCGGCGGCAGGCCGGCGGGACCGGCCAGCACGGTGAGGACGACGGCGCCGAGGAGGGCGGCCACCGCGTAGTAGGGCCCCGGCTGCACGATGTAGGCCCGCTGTGCGAGCAGCATGTCGCGGAGCACCGCTCCCCCCACCGCGGTCACGGTGCCGATGAAGACGACGGACGCGCTGGACAGCCCGGCGAGCTCGGCCTTCTGCGCGCCGATGACCGTGAAGAAGCCGAGGGTCAGGGCGTCGAGGCCGACGAGCAGGCCGGTCAGCCGGGACAGCCAGCCGCTGAAGAAGAACGTGACCGCCGCCGTGATGGCGACGGTGGGCAGGTAGGCCTCGTTGGTGAGCGCGACGGGTCGGCCGTCGGCCAGCAGGACGTCGCGGATCAGCCCGCCGCCCAGCCCACCGGTGACCGCCAGCAGCAGCACCCCGGAGACGGCGAAGCCCTCCCGCGCGGCGAGCAGCCCGCCGGTCAGCGCACCGACGACGATGGCGGCCAGGTCGACGGCCGCCGGCACCCGCAGCGCGTCGGCCGCCGCGATGATCTCCACGGGGGCCGATTCTCGGCTGCGGCGGAACGGCTGCTGCGCCCCACCCCGTGTCAGCTCCGCGGTTCGACGGTGACCGCGGCGGTGAACGACCCGCTGTTGTTCTCCAGGCCGCCGTCGTTGACGCCCAGGAAGAGGCGGCCGTCGCGCTCGGCGGTGAACGTCGCCTGCCGGCCCACGAACAGCGCCGTGCCGTCCTCGCCGATGCGGCCGATCAGCGCGGCGTGGTTCAGCTCGGGGTAGGGGGTGAGCAGGTCGGGCCGGTTCGGGAAGCCCTCCGGGCCGGTGGTGGACGCCTCGTTGTGGTGGATCTCGCCGTCGGCCACGACCGAGACGCGGTCGCCGCTCCCCACGTCGAGACCGGTGTCGCTCCAGGCCAGGGTGCCGTCGACGGCCACCTCGGCGGACTCCGGCGGCGCAGCGGGCTCGCCGGTCAGCAGGACGACGCCCAGCACGACGGCCGCCGCCGTGACCAGTGCCGCGACGGCCAGGTGTGGCAGGTGGGTCCGCCACCACGGACGAGGAGTGGGCCGGTGTCGCGGCGGCGGCGGGGGCAGCTGCCTCCTCCGCTGCCGGACGTTCACGTGCACCCGGATCGTGCGGCTCCCCCCGGGACCGCGGTCGCTGACCACGACGTTCGCGCGGTTGTGCCCCACGGCGGGCTGCAGGTCCAGGCGGACGTCGTCGCCGTCGCGGCTCACGGCCACCCAGGGCGCATCCGTGCGGACCTCCCAGTCGAGCCGCCCGCCGCCGCGGTTGACCACCCTGACGCGCTCGGGGGAGAGGACCTCCCCGGCCTCCACCTCCGGGAGGTCGATGACTGTCTCCGACACGTCCAGGACCGGGGCGGCGGGGACCTCCGGGGTCGGGCCCGGCCCCGCGGGCGTCCGGCGGGCGATCACCACGTCCCCGCCCCCGGAGAAGTTCCGCTGCGGGATCTGCCGGCCGGTCTGGACCAGCTGCCGGTGCACGTAGTCGTAGAGGTCGTCGAGGTCGACCAGGCCGTCCCCGTCGTGGTCCGGGGCGGCCTGCAGCCCCTCGACCAGGTGCGTGGTGAACTGGCTGGTCCCGTTCCGGAGGTCGGCGTCCCTGGCCAGCTCGCCGCTGCGGGTGCTGGTGAGCAGGTAGCGGCCGGTGCCCTGCAGGCTGCGCGGCAGGTCGGCACTCTTGAAGGCCCCGCTGTAGCAGCAGTCGAGCATGATCATCGTCGTCATCGCGGCCGAGGCGTCGATCATGCTGTTGATCGCGGTGGCGCTCACCGTGGTGGCCAGCAGCGAGTCGGTCCGGGTGTCCCGTGCGGCCAGGAGCAGCTGGTCGGTGCTCGTGAGCAGGCCGTGCCCGCTGTAGAACAGCAGCAGGCGGTCGGCCCGGTCGGCGCCGGAGAAGAACTGCTCCATCTCGAGCAGGATCTCGGCCATCGTCCGCTCGGGCAGCAGGCGCACGTCGCGGGGGGCGAACATGCCCGTCGCGGGGTCGGTGAGCGCGTCCCGCAGCAGGGCGATGTCGTTGACCGGGCCCTCCAGGCTCTGCAGGTTGCCCGGGTCGGACGGGAAGGTCGAGTTGCCGATCAGGAGGGCGCGGTAGGCGGGTTCGGCCACGGCTTCTCACCGATCCGTGCGGCGACCGCCGAGGCGATCGTGTCGATCGCCTCGTTGTCCACGGCCGCGCCGGTCACGGTCACCCGCTCCTTGCGGCCGTCGACCTCCCAGCTGACGTCCAGCGACCGGCCCCGATCGCGGGACAGCCATGCCCGCACCATCTCCACGGCCGCGGTGAAGGCGCCGGCCGAGCCGAGGGCGAGGATGACCGTGTCCACGACGCCCTTGGTGCCCTCGACCGGTCGCCCCTCGCGGCGCACGCCGCCGAGCTCGTCGTCGAGACCCCGGTAGAGGTCGCCGACCTGGCGGCGCCACCTGTCGTCGTCGGGGTCGAAGCGATCGCTGTGGGGTTCCAGGACGAGGTCGAGCACTGCTTCCGGTCGGGACGGGCCGCCCACGGGACTGGCTTACCACAGGCCTCCCCGTGGAGCCATGGGTTGTGGAACGGCGCCGTCCCTTCCCGGTCTATTGCGCGGGCGCGACCTCCAGGTCGGTCGCGCTCTCGCCGGAGGCCTGGTTGCCCTCGGCCTCGGCGCGCACCTCGGCGTCGCGGGCGGCCATCGCCTCCTGGCGGTCGCTCTCCTCCTCGAGGATCTTCGCGGCCTTCCAGTGATCGGGGATCGCGAAGGCGTCGACCAGCGTCGTCATGTGCGGCCGAAGGTCCTTGAGCAGCTGGTTCACGGTCGCCGTGAGGGCCTTGGCCCGGGCGGCGGTGAGCTGGCCGTGCTCCATGAACCAGCCCTTGTCCGCCTCGATGGTCCACAGCGCGTAGAGGTCGCAGACGGCGTCGAGCAGCTTCCGGGCGGCCGGGTCCTCGGTGCGGTCGACGCCGGCGACGAACGCCTCCAGGACGACGCGGTCGATGTGCGTCTGCGCCGTCCGCAGCACGTGGTCCTGGACGTCGTTGAACATGTCGAACGGCGCCATGCCCTCGCTCGTGGAGTTCTTCCGGAGCCGCCGGATCGCGCCCTCGAGCGAGTGCTTCTCGCGGAACTCCATCATCTTCAGCTGCCAGCCGCGGTCGAGCATCGGCGCCTCGTCGTCGCGGCCCACGGCGTCCACCAGCCGGGCGATCAGCGCGCGGGCCGCCGTCCGTTCGAGGACCGTCTCGCGGACCATGTCGGCGATGAAGCCGACCCGGCCCCAGCCGTCGAGCGAGCCGAACGCGTCGCGGTACCCGGTGAGCAGCCCCTTGGCCACGAGCTGGAGCAGCACCGTGTTGTCGCCCTCGAAGGTGGTGAACACGTCGGTGTCCGCCTTGAGGTGCGGCAGCCGGTTCTCCTGCAGGTACCCCGCACCGCCGCAGGCCTCGCGGCACAGCTGGATGGTGCGGGTGGCGTGCCAGGTCTGGGCGACCTTCAGCCCCGCGGCGCGGGACTCGAGCTCGCGCTGCTTCTCCTCGTCGATCTCGTCCACGCTCTGGACGTCGTGCATCGTGCTGACCAGCTCGCTCTGCGCGAAGTGCAGCGCGTAGGTGGTGGCCAGCGCCGGCAGCAGCTTGCGCTGGTGCACGAGGTAGTCGTTGATGACGATCTCGCGGTCCTCGCCGGGGGCGGCGAACTGGCGGCGCACGTTGCCGTACCGGACGGCGATGTCCAGGGCGAGCTTGGTGGCCGACGCCGCCGAGCCGCCGACGCTGACCCGGCCGCGCACCAGGGTGCCCAGCATGGTGAAGAAGCGGCGGGTCTCGTTCTCGATGGTCGAGGTGTAGGTGCCGTCCTCGGCGACCTGGCCGTACCGGTCGAGCAGCATGTCGCGGGGGACCTGCACGTGGTCGAAGCTCAGCCGGCCGTTGTCCACGCCGTTGAGCCCGGCCTTGGCGCCGTCGTCCCCGATGGTGACGCCCGGCATCGGATTGCCCTGCTCGTCGCGGATCGGCACCAGCCAGGCGTGCACCCCGTGGTTCGTGCCCTGGGTGATCAGCTGGGCGAAGACGACCGCCATCCGGCCGTCCTTGGCCGCGTTGCCGATGTAGTCCTTGCGGGCGGCCTGGTGCGGGGTGTGCAGGTCGAAGCACCGGGTCGCGGGGTCGTAGGTGCACGTCGTCCGCAGCTGCTGGACGTCGGAGCCGTGACCGGTCTCGGTCATCGCGAAGCAGCCGGGCAGGTCGAAGCTCATGACGTCGCGCAGGTACTTCTCGTGCTGCCGCTTGGTGCCCAGCATCTGCAGGGCGCCGCCGAACAGGCCCCACTGGACGCCGGCCTTGACCATGAGCGAGAGGTCGCCGAAGGCAAGCATCTCGATCGAGGTGACCGATGCTCCCGAGTCGTCCTCGCCGCCGTACTCCCTCGGGAAGCCGTAGCCGACCCGGCCGGAGTCGGCCAGCTTCTTGGCCGCCCGGGTCACCCGCTCCCGGGCCTCCGGGACGTTCTCGCCGTAGGCGGGCAGGAAGTCGGGGTCGTCGAGGTTCTCCCGGGCGTCGCGGCGCACGTGGGCCCATCGCCCGTCGAGGACCTCCTGGATGGCCGTCGGGTCGACCAGGTCGGGCAGGCTCGATGTCACTGTTCCTCCTTCACGACGCCGGACAGTCCGGCCCAGGCGAGATCGGTCAGGTGCGCGGCGAGTTCGCTGCGCAGCATGGGGCGCTCCGCGCGTAGCCACCAGTCGGCGGCCGAGCGGACCAGGCCGACGATGCCGTGGCCCCATGGGGCGGCGGCCGCCGGATCGCGCCCCGCCTGCTGGAGCGCGACGGCGATCGCGGCCGCGGCCTGCTGGCCGACGAGGTCGGAGAGGCTGTCCATCGGGTCGCTCGTCGGACGGTCGATCGTCTGCTGGTGGACGACGAACCGGTACAGCTCCGGATCGGCCTCGATGAACGCCAGATAGGTGTCGATCGCGGCAGCGACCATGTCGCGCGGCCGGCCGCCGTGCGCCTCGATCGCGTCGCGCAGCCGGGGCAGCAGCTGTGACGCAACCCGGGTGCAGACCGCGACGTAGAGCTCGGCGCGGTCGGCGAAGTGCCGGTAGACGACCGTCTTGCTCGTGCCGGCCTCGGCGGCGATCTCGTCCATGCCCACGCCCGCGCCGTGCTTCCCGACCGCGGTCAGGGTTGCCTGTACGAGTTCCTCGCGGCGGTTGCGCCGGTGCTCGTCCCATCTCGAGTCGCGCCGGTCGCGGGCCTGGTCCGACGACACCAGCTCGGGCTTCATGTGAACCACAGTATCCGATACTGACGGTACCGCCACTCGGGGGAGGCCCTTGTCGCCCGGGGCGGCGATGCTGTGCCGCATGACGAGGCTGTCCAACCCCACGCCGGAGCAGCTGGACCCCGCGCAGCGTGCGCTGTACGACGAGATCGCCGGCGGCCCGCGGGCGGCGGGTCCGCAGCTGTTCGAGCTGCTGGACCGGCAGGGGCGGCTGAACGGCCCGTTCGGGGTCATGCTGCACAGCCCGGCGGTGGGGAGCGCCCTGCAGGCGGTCGGGGCGGCGGTGCGCTACCGCTCCGTGCTCTCCGACCGTGTGCGCGAGCTGGCGATCCTCGCGGTGGCGGCGCACTGGGACAGCGACTTCGAGCGGTACGCACATGTCCCGCTGGCGCGCCACGCCGGGCTGACCGAGATGGAGGTCGCCGCGCTGCTCGCCGGCGAGCAGGTGCCCTTCGAGGACGCCGTGGAGCGTGCGGTCCTCCGGGTCGTCCGCGCCCTGCTCCGCGCGTCCGATCTGACCGACGAGGAGTACGCGGCCGGCCGCGACGCGATCGGCGAGCAGGGCTTGGTCGAACTGACGACGCTGGTCGGGTACTACGCCACGCTCGCTCTCCAGCTGCGCGTCTTCCGCGTGGGCGCACCCACCACCTGACCCCGTTCGAGTCGCGACCGGCACCGGCATGCGCGATCTTGTTGAGCGACGAAGCTCTCACTCGCCCCACTTATCGTTACGGCGGGTACCGCGTACTCTGAGTACCGGAAGATCAACCGACCTCGGAGGTCACGATGGCAGCCAGCAAGAAGGCCACCACCCGCAGGGCCGCGATCGTGGGCGGGAACCGCATCCCGTTCGCGCGCTCCAACTCGGCGTACGCGCAGGCGTCCAACCAGGACATGCTCACCGCGACGCTCGACGGGCTGGTGGCCCGCTTCGGTCTGCAGGGCAAGCAGCTGGGCGAGGTGGTCGCCGGCGCCGTCCTCAAGCACGCGCGCGACTTCAACCTCACGCGGGAGAGCGTCCTCGGCTCGAGGCTGTCGGCCACGACGCCGGCCTACGACGTGCAGCAGGCGTGCGGCACCGGCCTGGAGGCGGCCATCCTCGTCGCCAACAAGATCGCGCTCGGGCAGATCGAGTCCGGCATCGCCGGAGGCGTCGACACGACGTCCGACGCCCCGCTCGCCGTCGGTGACGACCTGCGGCGCGTGCTGATCTCGCTGAACAACGCCAAGACGCTGCAGCAGCGGTTGAAGGCGCTGGCGAAGATCCGGCCGGGTCAGCTGGTGCCGGAGATCCCGCGCAACGCCGAGCCCCGCACCGGCCTGGCCATGGGCGACCACGCCGCGATCACCGCCAAGGAGTGGGAGATCGGCCGCGAGGAGCAGGACGAGCTCGCCGTCCGCTCGCACCACAACATGGCCGCCGCCTACGACCGCGGCTTCTTCGACGACCTGGTCACCCCGTTCCTCGGCCTCTCCCGGGACAACAACCTCCGGCCGGACTCCTCCATGGAGAAGCTCGGCACGCTCAAGCCGGTCTTCGGCAAGGGTGAGGACGCCACGATGACGGCGGGCAACTCGACGCCGCTCACCGACGGCGCCTCCGCCGTCCTGCTCGCCTCCGACGAGTGGGCCGCCGAGCAGGGCCTGCCGGTGCTCGCCCACCTGGTCGACGCGCAGACCGCGGCGGTCGACTACGTGCACGGCGGCGAGGGCCTGCTGATGGCGCCGGTCTACGCGATGCCGGTGATGCTGGCGCGGCAGGGGCTCAGCCTGCAGGACTTCGACTTCTACGAGATCCACGAGGCCTTCGCCTCCACGGTGCTCGCCACGCTCAAGGCCTGGGAGGACGAGGACTTCTGCAAGACCAAGCTCGGCCTCGACGCCCCGCTGGGGTCGATCGACCGGTCGAAGCTCAACGTCAACGGCTCGTCGCTGGCGGCCGGGCACCCGTTCGCCGCGACCGGCGGCCGGATCGTCGCCCAGCTGGCGAAGACGCTGCACGAGGCGGGCCCGGGCAAGCGCGGGCTCATCTCGATCTGCGCCGCCGGCGGCCAGGGCGTCGTCGCCATCCTCGAGTCCTGACCTCCCCCCGGACTTTCGGCGCCGAAAGTCCGCCCCGAGCCCGGACTTTCGGCGCCGAAAGTCCGTCTGGAAGGAACGCATCTCCGTGAGTGACTGGTACCGCGATTTCGCCAACTCCGGCTTCGGCACCACCATCACCAAGCAGCTCGGGCTGCCCCGCCCGGCGGTGCTGCGCCGCCACGAGCCCGGCCGGCCGCTGCTGCCGGGTCCGGCGGTGATCGACTCGGCGGGGGATGGCCGGCTGCGTGACGCCCTGACCCAGCTGCTGCAGGGCGAGGGCATCCACGTGCAGTCGCCGGTCACGGCCGACGGCGCCACCGACGGCGAGAAGCCGGCCGCGGTGATCCTCGACGCCACCGGCCTGCGTACCCCCGCCGATCTGGCCAGCGCGCACGACTTCCTGAGCCCCGCGATCAAGCGGCTGCGGGCCACCGGCCGGGTGCTGATCCTCGCCGACCCGCCGTCGGACGCCGACTCCCCGGCTCAAGCCGCCGCCCGCCAGGCGCTGGACGGACTGGTCCGCTCCATCGGGAAGGAACTGCTGAACGGGTCGACGGCGAACCTGCTGTACGTGCCCGAGGGGGCCGAGGGCTCGATCGCGTCGCCGGTGCGGTTCTTCCTCTCCGGCCGGTCGGCGTACGTGGACGGCCAGGTGGTCACCCTCTCGGCCGCCGACGTCCCGGCCGACGAGGACGGCGAGCGGCCGCTGGCCGGCAAGGTCGCCGTCGTCACCGGGGCGGCGCGGGGCATCGGCGCGGCCATCGCCAAGGTCATGGCCCGGGACGGCGCGCACGTGGTCGCCGTCGACATCCCGGCGGCGGGCGACTCGCTGGCCGCCGTCGCCAACGAGGTCGGGGGGACGGCGCTCCAGCTCGACATCACCGCCGCCGATGCCGCCCAGCGGCTGGTCGAGCACCTGCGCGAGCGGCACGGCGGGGTGGACATCGTCGTCCACAACGCGGGGATCACCCGCGACAAGCTGCTGGTCAACATGGACGCCGCCCGCTGGAACTCGGTGATGGCGGTGAACCTGCAGGCCCAGCTGGACATGACCCAGGCGCTGCTGGACGGCGACGTCCTCAAGCCCGGTGGCCGGGTCGTCTGCGTGAGCTCGCAGTCGGGCATCGCCGGCAACCGGGGGCAGACCAACTACGCGGCGTCGAAGGCGGGCGTCATCGGGATGGTCCGCGCCTGGGCCCCGCAGTTCGCCGAGCGCAACGCGACGATCAACGCCGTCGCGCCCGGCTTCATCGTCACCGAGATGACGGCGAAGATGCCGTTCGGCACCCGCGAGATCGGTTCGCGGATCAACTCGCTGCAGCAGGGCGGGCTGCCGGTCGACGTCGCCGAGACGATTGCGTGGCTCTCCCAGCCCGGCAGCTCCGGGGTCAACGGCCAGACCGTGCGGGTGTGCGGCCAGTCGATGCTGGGGGCCTGATGGCTGTGACGGTTCTGGACGCGGCCCCGAACCTGGGGAAGCTCTACGCGAAGGCCGCCGCGACGGCGTGGGGCCGGGGCGGCCCGCTTCCCGACACCCGGCTGGCCCGCCACGGGGTGGCGGTGGATCCCGCGCGCCTGGCGGCCTACACCCGGGTCTGCCGGCTGCCGCTGAACGACGTCCTCCCGGCGACCTATCCGCACATGCTCACCTTCCCGCTGCAGATGGCGCTGATGAGCGACCGCTCCTTCCCGCTCGCGCTGCCGGGGCTGGTGCACGTCCGCAACCGCATCGACGTGCTGCGGGCCATCGGGGCCGACGTGCCGCTCGACCTCGAGGTGTGGGCGGACAACTTCGCGCAGCACCGCAGCGGTGCCACGGTCGACCTCCGGGCGACCGCGACGGTCGGCGGCACGGAGGTCTGGCGGTCGACCTCGACCTACCTGGCGCGCGGCGCGACGGCGCCGGACGGCGCGCCCGAGGCCGACGTCGACGTGGCCGTCGGCGCCCTCGACCGGGCGACGGCCACCTGGCGCATCCCGGACGACGCCGGACGGCGCTACGCCAAGGTCTCCGGGGACGTGAACCCGATCCACCTGTCGGGCCTGGCGGCGAAGGCGTTCGGCTTCAAGCGGGCGATCGCGCACGGCATGTGGGTGAAGGCCCGCGTGCTGGGCGCCCTGTCGGGCCGGCTGCCGGACGACGTCGCCGTGGACGTGAGCTTCCGCAAGCCGCTGTTCCTCCCGTCGACGGTCACCCTGTCGACGGCGCAGGCCGGCGGCGGGTGGGACGTCGCCGTCCGCAACGCGTCGAGCGGTGTCGAGCACTTGGTCGGCACGATCCGCCCCCTCTGACCCAGGAGGACACCCGCATGCCCGTCTCGTTCGACCTCACCGAGGACCAGCTCGAGCTGCAGAAGTGGGTGCACGAGTTCGCCGCGAACGTCGTCCGCCCGGCGGCTCACGAGTACGACGAGCGCGAGGAGTTCCCCTGGCCGGTGCTGCAGGAGGCCGCGAAGATCGGCCTCTACTCGCTCGACTTCTTCGCCACCCAGTGGTTCGACGAGTCGGGGCTCGGCATCCCGCTCACCATGGAGGAGCTGTTCTGGGGTGACGCCGGCATCGGGCTGGCGATCGTCGGCACCACCCTCGCCGCGGCGTCCGTGCGCGCCAACGGCACTGACGAACAGGTCGGCCAGTGGATCCCGGCCATGTTCGGCACGATCGACGAACCGAAGGTCGCGGCGTTCTGCTCCTCCGAGCCCGACGCCGGCTCCGACGTGGGGGCGATGCGCACCCGGGCCATCTACGACGAGAAGACCGACGAGTGGGTCCTGACCGGCACCAAGACCTGGGCGACCAATGGCGGCATCGCCGACATCCATGTGGTGACCGCCGTGGTCGAGCCGGAGCTGAAGGCCCGCGGGCACGCGAGCTTCGTCGTCCCGCCGGGCACCAAGGGGATCGCGCAGGGGCAGAAGTTCCTCAAGCACGGCATCCGCGCCTCGCACACCGCCGAGGTGGTCCTCGACGACTGCCGCATCCCGGGGGACTGCCTGCTCGGGGGACGGGAGGCGCTCGAGGTGCGGCTCGCGCGGGCTCGCGAGGGCGTGAAGGGCGGGCGCACCCAGCCGTCGATGGCCACGTTCGAGCGCACCCGGCCCGGTGTCGGCGCGCAGGCCGTCGGGGTGGCCCGGGCCGCGTACGAGTACGCGCTGGACTACGCCAGGCAGCGGGTGCAGTTCGGCCGGCCGATCATCGAGAACCAGGCGATCGCCTTCCTGCTCGCCGACATGAAGACTTCCATCGACGCCGCGCGGCTGCTGGTCTGGCGGGCCGCGTGGATGGCCCGCACCGGCCAGCAGTTCACCTCCGCCGAGGGATCGATGTCCAAGCTCGTCGCCGGCGAGACCGCCGTCCGGGTCACGGAGAAGGCCATGCAGATCCTCGGCGGCAACGGCTACACCCGCGACTACCCGGTCGAGCGGATGGCGCGGGACGCCAAGATCTACACGATCTTCGAGGGGACGTCGGAGATCCAGCGCCTGGTCATCGCCCGCACCATCTCCGGCGCCCAGCTCCGCTGAACCGGGGCGCCGGGGGTACGGGCAGAGCCGGACGTCTCAGGCGGCCGCGCTGACCAGGCGCGGACGGGCCGCGGCCAGCCCCACCACCGTCTGGACGACGAGGATCGCGAGCAGCAGCAGGAGGGCGGGGGTCCAGCCGTCGGTCACGTCGTGCAGCACGCCGACGGCCAGCGGGCCGGTGGCGGCGACCAGGTAGCCGAGGCTCTGCGCGCTCGCCGAGAGCCGGCCGGTCTGGGCGGCGTCGCGGGTGCGCTGCAGCACCAGGGTCAGCGCCAGCGGGAACGACGCTCCCGTGCCGAAGCCGTAGAGCAGGGCCCACAGCACCGGCGCGGCCTGCGGCGCCAGGAGCAGTCCGAGGATCGCCACCGCCGTCGGCACGCTGGCCACCGCGATCCAGGGGACCTGCGACTTCCGGCGGATCGCCAGCGGCGGGACGACGAGGGCCGCCGGGGCGCCGAGGACGGTGGCCACGGCCACCAGGCCACCGGCCGCCACCGGGCTCGTCCCGGCCTCGCTCTCCAGGACGTCGGCCAGCCAGGTGAGCATCGCGTAGAAGCTCAGCGCCTGGAGGCCGAAGTAGAGCGTGACGGCGAGGGCGACACGGTCCCGCAGGATCGCCGTCCGGGACTCCGGTGCCGAGGACTCGGGCGGTCGCACGCCCCGCCGGGCCCGCGCCAGGACGGCGATCCCGAGGAGGGCGACCAGCACCGGGACCAGCCACAGCAGCAGCCCGGCCCGCGCGCTGCCGCCGAGGGAGGCGAGGGGCTGGGCGAGCCCCGCGCCCGCGCTGGCCGACGCCGCCATGGATGCCGTCGTCATGCCCACCACGACGGCGCTGCGCCCGCCGTACTCCGCCCGGGCCGCGGCCGGGATCAGCACGTTGGCGAGCGCGATGCCACCGGTGAGGACCACGGTGCCGGCGAAGAGGCCGATCGTTCCGGCTTGCCGCAAGAGCACACCGGCCGCGGAGAGGACCATCCCCACCAGCACGGCCCGGTGCACGCCGATCCGGGCCGCGACCGCCGGCGCGAGGGGCGAGACCAGCCCGAAGCAGAGCAGCGGCAGCGACGTGACCACCGCGAGTGCGGCGGTCGAGACGGACAGCTCGTCGCTCAGCTCGCCCAGCAAGGGTCCGACCGCGGAGAACGGCCCCCGCAGGGACAGCGCGACCAGGACCAGGACCGCCGCCGGGGCCACCGCCACCCAGCGGCGCCGGGCCCGAGTGGTCCTCACGAGGGGCGAACCTAGCGGGCCGTGCGGCAGGGCCGAGCAGACGCACTAGCCTCGACCCCGTCAGGAGGGCTCGCCTAGTGGCCGATGGCGGCGGTCTTGAAAACCGCTATGGGGTAACACCCATCGTGGGTTCGAATCCCACGCCCTCCGCTTGTGACCTGTGGTTTCGTCGGCCCTGAACGGCTAAGAACGCTGGCGAACATTGCCAGGAGACGCCCACGTGCCCGCTACGTGCCCGTACGGTTCGGCATCGTGCCCGCCGCAAGCCGCCCCAAGCGCTCCGCAACCTGGGCGTCGCGCCGCTCAGCCGCGTGCTGGTAGATCATCGCGGCTCGCGACGACGAGTGACCGGCTCGCCGCATGACCTCGGCCAGGGTCGCCCCGCTCTGCGCCGCCAGAGTGAGGCCCGCATGCCGCAGGTCGTGCAGATGGACGTCGGGCAGGCCGGCTGCTCGCCGGGACGTGCTCCAGGCGGCATGGACGTGATGGGCGCGGAGGGCTCTCCCGTCTCTGTGCACGAACACCCGAGCCGTTGGCAGCGCCGGGGAGCGGGTCCTCAGGTGTTCGGCCAGTGCCGAGACCCCCTGCGGTGGGAGGTGAACGACGCGTTGGCTCCCTACCTTCGGTGGGCTCTCCACGGGGCCGGCGTCCGTCTCCACGACCTGCCGCTGCACGGTCACGGTGCCGTCGTCCATGTCGATGTCGCCGATGCGGAGAGCCAGCAGCTCGCCGAGGCGCAGGTGAGCCCAGAAGGCTAGGTCGACGAGGCCCCGGAGGTTCTCCGGCATGTTGGCGGATAGGTGCTGCACCTGGTCGAGGTCCAGCAGCGGTCGCTCGTCGCTGCGGGCCTGGCCCGCACCCGTGATGCGGCAGGGATTCCGGGGGAGCGCGTCATCGGCAACGGCCGTGGCCAGGATGGCGTGGAGGAGGGCGTAGGCCTGTCTGGTCGCCGTCGGGCCGGTGGCTGCGCTGGTCTCGGCGTGCCATCGCCGCACGGCGGCCGGGGTGATGCGGTCGAGCGGCAGGCTCCCCAGCGCGGGGAGCACCCAGCGGTCGAGGGAGTGCTGGTAGGTCTCCCGAGTTCGCACGGCCAGGCGACGACCTCGAACGGTCCGCTCTGCCAGCCACGCCTGGCTGTACTCGCGGAGCGTGACGCCGCTGCGCAACGGGTCGAGCCAGACGCCGCGACCCATGTCGACCTCCACCGCGGCCAGGAAGCGTGCCGCGTCGGTCTTGGTGGCGAATGTGCTCGGTGCTGCCCGGTCTCGGCCGTCCGGACCCGGGTAGCGGGCCTGCCACCGGCCGGAGGGCAGCTTGCGCACGCGACCGAAACGCCGTCTAACGCTGCTTGCTGGCATAACCCAACCTTGGCCGCCTTCGGCTCAGCAGGGAACTCCTCTTTGGACGCACGGTCGACGCCCTAACGGCAGGGCACCCGGCCGGCCGCCACGAAGGCGTCCAACGCGCACCGCTCGAGACGCACGTGCTTGCCGAGCTTGACGTAGGGGATCCGCCGTTCGCTGATGAGGCGGCGGACGAAGCGCTGTCCGGTGCCCAGGTACTCGGCAGCCTGGTCGATGGTGAGCAGCTGAGGGCAGTCGACGAGGGGTGCGTGCCCGCAGGCGACCGCATGTGGCGTTGCTCCCCCATAGGTCGTCCGAGCCACGGTCAGATGCCTCCTGCATCCCGGTGAGCGTGCCTGCGGTGACGCAGGTTCACCGCCGGCTCCCCGTGTCGTTGGCGACCTGGCCGTGCTGAGAGTCGATCCAGCTGCGGAGGTCGTCGTGGCGGTAGAGGACACGGCGGCCGAGGCGGAAGCTGCGTGGGCCGGTGCCGAGGTGGCGCCAGTACCGCAGGGTGGCGACCGGGGCGCGCAGGAGCTCGGCGGCTTCGGTGATGGTCAGCAGTTCGGGCTCGCGACTGGCGGGATGGTCGGGCATGGCAGGCTCCGGTCTGGTCAGGTGGAGTGGCTCCGTCACCTGAGAAGGCGCCAATTCGGAGCTGGTGCTGACAGCCGACCGCCAGATTCTGCCGAAAACCTCCAGTTGTTCTCCCCTGTCGGCTGTTCGGGCCCGCGCGGTGCCCGGCAGAGGCCGCCCACTCATCGGCCGACGCCTGGGGCCGTGCCGCGCCGGGCGAGGGCCGGCCCGAGTCGCTCGGTCTCGGGCCGGGGGACGCCCGGGACCGGGGTGGTCGGCCGCGGGCGCCTGGATCCGTCATGGTCGGTGCCCGCCGAGCGCCATGTGCGCCAGGCCTCGCGTTCGCGGGTCAGCCGATCAGTGGGCTGGCCAAGGAGAGCCGGTTCGGCGGTGAGGGTCGCGATGCGCGCGCGTGTGTCGGTGAGCACCTGGCGGGTGGCGGCGATGTCGCGGTCGAGGTCGGTGAGCCGGCCGGCCGGGTCGGCGGTCCAGGCCCCGGGACCGAAGGGGTCGAGCCGCTCATCGCGTCGGCGGGTGGCCTCGGCCAGTGCGCGCCGGGCCTGCTCGTGGGCGCTCCGGGCGGCGTCGGCGGCCGCGCAGAGCTGCGCGTGTGCGGGGTGGGCGTGTTGGGCGATCAGGTCTGCGGAGGTGTTGAACGCCCTCCACAGGGCAGGGCGGTCGTCGAACCAGCCGGCAACCGGCGCGAGGTCCTTCGGGTCGGTGGGCAGGGAGGGCAGGTACGGGCGCCAGCGGTCGGCCCATTCGGTGAGCTGTTCGCCGGCCCGGGCCACTGCGCCTCGGCGGAGGCCGAGCCGGCCCGGGCCATCGCGCATGACTCGTGCGGCTGTGCGGGCGGTGTCGCGTTCGGCGTCCCAGCGGGCGAGCAGGGTGTCGCGGACGTGCTCGGTGTGGGCGGCGACCGCGGCGCCGCTGTCCCCGGCCCGCAGTCCGGCCTCATCCGCTGCGAGCGCCGTCCGATCACGGGCGGCTTCGAGGTGCGCGCGTTCGTCGGCGTGCGCGGCTTCGAGCGCCACGACCTCGCGCAGCGTGTCGCGCTGCGGCTCCCAGTAGGCGAGTCGGTTGAGGCAGCGCTGCTCGGCCGTCCACGCCGCGCGCAGCTCGGCCAGCACCTCCTCCAGCGGTCGGGACGGTGCGTAGCGGGCGGCCTCGGCGGCGGCGAGCCCGGCGGCATGGGCGGGGCCGAGGTCGGCCCGGTCGCGGGCGAACACGGCGACCCACTGCTCCCGCGCATCGTTCACATCGGTGGCGACGAGGTGGGCGGTGTTGGTCTCCTGGCCGCGGGTCATCCCGACGTAGGCCGACGCCGCCCCGGTGTGCTCGCCGACCACCACGTGCGCGGCGCTGACCGTCTCCCCCTGCACGCCGTGGGCGGTGGTGGCGTAGGCCAGCTCCACGCGGGCGGTGACGTAATCGCCTGGCAGCACCCGCACCCCGGTCCCGGCCGGGGAGACACCGCCGGGAACGTCTCCGCTGATAGACCCGGCGGGGGTGACATGCAGTTCACCGTTTCGGCCGACGGCGGTGACGATCCAGGTGTCGCGGTTGGCCACCCCGAGGTCGCGGTCGTTGCGGCGGGTGGCGATCCGGTCCCCGGCGCCGATCCGCTGCCCGGCGCCGGTGACGACCTCCGTTCGGTCGTCGACGCGACGGTCGGCGACCAGTCGTTCCCGGATGGCGGCGCTCAGGTCGGCGGCCTGCTCGCGGGTGTCCACCACCACCGTCACGTGTTCGCCGCGGCGGTGATGTTCGGCGGCGGCCACTGCGATCGCCTCCTGCAGCGCGGCCGCGTCGGGGTGCAGCCGGATCTGCCCGCGCGCCAGGAGCGCGTCGAAGACCGCGGCAGGGTCGTCGCTGGTACGCATGGCCAGCGTCAGCTCGGCGTAGCGGGTGTCGGGCACCGTCGCGCCGGTGGCGTCGCTGCGGGTGAAGCGGTGCACCGAGTCCAGGGTCAGGTGCGCCGCCGGGTCGACCCCGTCGGCGGCGAGGTCGAGGACGCCGCCGCGGCCGACCGCGGCCAGCTGGTGCCGGTCGCCGAGCAGCGCCACCCGCACCCGGCACTCGTCGGCGACGGTGAGCAGCGCGCGGGCGGTGTCCTGATCCAGCATCCCGGCCTCGTCGACGACCAGCACATCCCCCGGCCGCAGCCGCGCCCCCTCCGCCGGGCCGGCGTAGACCCGGCCGGTGACCGGGTCGGTCTGCCCGGGCGCGAGCCGGGTCCAGGCGCCGTCGTCGTTCCAGCGCCAGCCGTGCTGGTAGACCAGCCACGCCGCCGACCCAGCCGCCGCGCCCACCTCCGCGGCGGCGACCTTGGCGGCCTTCAGCGTCGGGGTGACCACAACCAGCCCGCGCCCCTGGTCGTGGAGCAGGGTCCGGGTGGCGGCCAGGGTGGTGGTCTTACCGGCGCCGGCCGCACCCTCCACCACGGCCAGCGGCCGGTCGCCGGCCAGCGCGGCGACCGCCGCTGCTTGGCCGGCATCCAGCCTCGGCACGCCGGCCGCGAGGTCGACCGAGAGTGTCAGGTCGGTGTCCGGTCTACCTGTCGTGGCGCGGGCGGCGAGGCGGGCGGTCAGGTCGGCCTCGACCTCGAGGACCGGCTGCGACGTCCAGGCCCGGATGTGCTCGGGCACGCCGTCGCGATCCAGCAGCGGCAGGCAGCGGTCCATGGCGCGGGCGGCGAGGTCCTCGGCCAGCTCGAGGCGCACCGCGCCGTCGACCACCACACCCGCGGCGGCGATCAGCCGCTCCACCTCGCCGCGGACGTCCGCGGCGTTCCACGCCGACCGGCCCGCCGCGAGCCGGCTCAACGCGCGCTGCACCAGCTCCTCTCGATGGAGGGCGCCGACCGGGGTGGGTGTCAGGTCCACGGGACCGGCCGGGTCGCGGTAGCCGAGCCCGGACAGCTGCCCCCGCCACCGTTCAGCGAGGTTTCCCCCGGGCTGCGCAACCACCTTGTCTGGGCGGCCGTCGGCCCAGGCGCGGGCGTCCCACGCCCGGCGCAGCGCCGGGCCGGGGTTTTCACCGGGGTGCGCGGCGGTCCATTCCCGTTCGTAGCGGTCCACATTCCGGGCGATCTGCGCATTCCGCGCGCTGAACGGACCGGCATAGTCGGCGAGCTCCAGTATTTCTCCAGTCGCGTCCTTCGTGTAGCCGTGCGCGGCGAACGCGGCGTTCAACTCCGAGTCACACGCCATCGCCGCATGCCCGATGCCGTTGATTGCCCCGAGCGAGTCGCGGATTCCGACGGTGTGCAGGCCCCGCCATTTCCCGGCGGCGAACACGCGGGACAGGATCTGCAGGTGCAGATGCCAGTGCGGATCCTCCGCCCGGGAGGTGTAGTGCCGCACCGTCGCCGCCTCCAGCACCTCCACCCGCACCTGCACCTGCCCGCCGCGCGGGCCGACCCGGGTGGTGGCGTGCTGCGAGAGCCAGCCGACGATCTGCCCGGCCGCCCGGTCCTGCGCCGCCTCGTACGCCCGCGCGATGTCCGAATGCAGTGCGGCGGCCAGCGACCAGCTCTTCGGGCCGTTGACCACCACCTCAACGAACCGCACCGCCCGGTCATCGCCGCGCAATTGCCCCCGCGGCTCGCCGGTGTCCGGGTCGCGGCCGGCCACCCAGGTCTCGTAGCCGTCGCCGGTCAGCGGCGCCAGCTCGGCCACGCGCCCGTCGGTGGCGGCGAAACGGCGAGCGAACCCGGAGCCCTCGGCCAGGTAGTAGTCATCGGCCCTACCCCGGTCGGCCTCCACATAGGCGCGGGCGGCGGCCGGGTCACCGACGTACACCTTCATTCCCCCATGCATTCTCAACGCCACCCAATAATGGCCAACACATCACCCCTAGAAACGCCACTGGGCCCCGCGAAGCGAGGCCCGAGCTACCTCCGAAGGTAGCATTCGTGCCGTCCTGCAGTAAATGCTTAGGTGACGAATAAGGGCATCGGCAGGGTTTAGTTATCTGCGCGACGCGGTCGAGGTGTCGGCAACTATTGACTGTTCACTTGCATGGCAGGCCTGGGTCGTTCGGCGCAGAACGGAGCGACGATGGACGCCTGCCGCAGCGGAGGTCTTCCCAAGCGCGGCGACGGATCGGTAGGTCGACCGCCGGGGAGCCGGTGCGGGCCCTTGCGGCCCTGCGAGTTGCGACGGTGTGTCCCAGAAGGCGGCTTTAGCCTCGATCCACCGATGGACCGGGGCGCGGCCGGTGAGTTCCGGCGAGGTGGCGATGGGGCCGCCTGGGCGTGAGGAAGTCGCCGGTCTGCCCGGTCTTTCCACTGTCGTTCCTGGCAGGGACGGGTTCGCTCGGTCAGGTCACCGTGGCGGCAGATCTGCTGCAGACCGCCTCGTAGAGCGCGGCCCAGGCCTGCTCCCAGGGCCATCGGCTGGGCAGGTGGAGTCGTAGGCGCCGGGCGGAGGTGGCGATCCGGGCCGGAACGGTGACGATTTTGCGTCGGATCGTCGGGGTGGTCGCCCTGGCCAGGTCCGCCGTCTTCGTCAGGGTCGCGGCGGCGCGGGTGAGGTTGAAGGCCATGACGGCACAGACCAGCCAGGCCGCGTTGGCGTTGAACACCCCCGAGGGCAGGTGGGCCAGCGCGGAGGCCTTCAGGTCGGCGTGGACGTTCTCGATGATCGCGTGCCGGCGGTGGGTCTGATCCGCAGCGACCGTGTCGAGCTTGGTTGGGTCGGTGGTGGTGAAGAAGGCGTGGAAGCGCCAGGTGTCGAACAGCGTCTCCTGGCCGTCGCTCTTCTTCGGGTTCAGCTCCGGGATGCGGCGGACGATCAGCCGTCCGGGGATCTGCTCGGCCTTCTTGTGGGAGGTGAACGCGGTGAATGGCACCTCGGCGACCTGGGCCTTGGAGATCCAGGTACTGGTGCTCTCGTCGTAGACGGCGTCGGTGTACTTGATCGTGGTCCAGGTGTTCTCGTCGATGCCGGCGATGGCGCGTTTGACCGCGGCATCCATCCGCACGGTGATCGAGACCTCGGCGCCGGCGTTGAGCACGGCGGCGGCCAGGGCGTGGGAGTAGAACGCCGAGTCCGCCCGGACCAGCACGTCCCGCCCGGCCAGATGGGTGCGGTCGATCAGGGCGAGGGCGTCGGTGGCCAGCTTCGCCGCCCCGCGCGCCGAGCCCGCGCTGCCCTTGCGCAGCCGCTGGGCCGCGATCACCGGGGCCACCGTTTTGGTGGAGACCGTGGCCAGCACCGCGTTGAGGCCCCGCACCCCGGAGTAGCCGAACGCCGCGCCCTGCTTGGCGTAGCCGTGCACTTCCACGACGGTGTCGTCGAGGTCGACCAGCACCGGACCGGTGTCCTCCGGCGGGCCCATCAGCTCGGTGTGCTCGGCGAGGTTGATCAGGAACCGGGAGGCGACCGCGTCGGCCTGGCGGACGTGGCCGAAGGTGAACGAGCGCAGGAACGAGCCCAGCGTCGAGGGGGCGTACGCGGCGTTGAACACCGTGCCCATCCCGCCATGCCGGAGCAGGGCCATGTCCTCGATGCTGTCGGCGCCGGCGACCATGCCCGCCACCAGCGAGGAGAGCTTCAACCCGGGGTTGGCGCCCTTGTCCGTCGGCACGGTCAACCGCTCGTCGGCCAGCTCGCGCAACCGAGCCTTCCCAGCCAGCGCCATCACCGGGACCAGCCCTGCCGACGACACGAGATTCGGCTCATCGAATACCGCGGAGACGACCGGACGGGTGTGAGAAAGTTGCATCTACGAGATGCCCTTCTGGGCTGGCGATACGGACCCTAAGCAAGTCGTATCTTCCCAGGCCAGAAGGGCATTCTCGTGCTCCCGCGCCTATCACCACTCACGGCCATCGGTGGATCGAGGTTTAGAGACGTGGGGCCGGATGTGGCCGACAATCACGGTCGGCGTGGGAACGGCGAAACGGCGGTGTGAGATGACGGCGGTGGGGACGGTGGAAGGCGGGGCCTCCGGTGAGGTCGCGTGCTGGTGCTGCGGGCAGTGGCATCCGGAGCCGGACGTCGTCCGCCTGGGCGAGCACCCGGAGGTCGCCGTCTGCCGCGGTTGTGCCCACTTCCTTCATCAACGGGCCCGGGCGCAGGAGGACGCGGCGCAGCCCTCGCCGGCAGCCCGGGCGCGAGACCTGCTGCGAGCGGTCCGAGGGCTGGTCATGCGGCGCGGCTGGCACACCCTGCCGGTGATCGGCCCGTTGCTGCGCCGCCTGGGCGCTCGGCTGCCCTGAGTTAGGCCGGTTCGGCCGTGGCCCGGGCCGCCGTAAACGGATTCAGCGCCTCGACGAGCTGCTCGACGGTCGGCGAGCCCGCTAGGCCGTCACCGGTGCGGTAGACCCGGCAGGACAGGCCCACCGGCGCGTCCCGGTCCAGGAACGGGTCTCGCCCGTTGACCAGTACCGTGGGCGACCCGCGGAACTGCAGCTGATCGATCTGCTCTGGTGTGGTGACCGTCAGGTACTCGATCGGCTGGTCGGGCTGCCCGAGCCGGTCGAGTGCGTTCCGCAGCCGCTCGTCGGCCAGACGCCAGTTGGGACAGCCGTTGAAGTACAGCAGCGACAGCGACAGGTCTCCGCCGGTCGTCACCGGCTCTTCCAGGCGGTCATGCGGGCCGACGATCGGGCGCAGTCGTGGCAGATGAACACCCCGGGGGTCGAGACCATCTGGCGGACCCGCCGCCGGGGGTACACGCCCCCGCAACAGCCGCAGCGGGCCAGGCCGGGCACGGCCGCGAAGGCAGCCGGAAGCGCGAACATGCCCATCATGGTCGCCGACGCCGGTCACGGAGCCAAGAGCCGGCGGAACTCTGGGAGGGTGATGCCGGTGACGCCGCTGCGTCCCCGCCCGGTCAGTCGAGCGGCAGGCGGCGGGCGACATCGGCCAGCGGCGGATCCCCGGGTGACTCCTGCACGCAGCGGGCGAACAGCCAGCGGCGCAGCCTCACCGGGTCCACCGCGAGCAGATCGGCCATCCGGTTCGCCAGCCCGGCCGGGTCAGCGTGCAGCCGCTCCACGCAGTTGAGCAGGTGCTGGGTCGCGTCGTACGCGGGATCGCCCACGTAGGGCTTGGGGTCGATCACCAACCATGGCTCCCGCTCCGCTGCCAGCACGTTGCCTGCGTGCAGGTCGGTGACCAGGAGCACCGCCCGATCGGCGTCAGCGGGCAGCGATCGGAACAGCGCCATCCCCTCGCGCGCCAACCCCGGGTCCGTCCCCTCCGGGTGGGCGGCACCCTGCTGGGCGAACTCCTCCGCCCACTGGGCGCACATGTCCTGCAACGGGCGGAAGGCGGATTCGGCAGGCGGCGCGATCCATAGTCGGCGTAGCAGGCTGGCGACTACGCGGTCCTGCTCCGGCTCCCCCGTCGTGGCCAGCGGTGTGCCAGGACGGCAGCGCTCGAGCAGCAGCGCGCTGGTGTCGCCGGTGCTCTCAGCGGCGCACAGCCGAACGGCGCCGTGCCCGGCCCAGGCCCGCAGGCCGTCGGCCTCGTGCTCGGCCTCCGGATGCCGCCAAGCGATCTTCAGGACCCGCTCGGCTCCGGTGTAGTCGCGGACCGGCGCGACCCACGCGGTCTGTCCGCCCGGGCTGAACGGCGCCTCCACGGCCAGCGACCAGTCGCGGACGAGCCGGGCCACGGTGCCCGGCAGCGTCGCCAGCCAACCGGTGCGCCCCTCGGCCTCGGCTGCCGCGACAAGCGCGGCCGGCAGGGGCAGCCGGGGCGCGGTGTCGGTCATCGGACGATGGTCGCGCTCGGGATAGCAAGAGGACCAACAAGCTGCCACTTGGCGAATGGCGAGGGTGTCGCTGAAGGCCTTCGGCGGACGCATGAGGTGTCCCTTAAGCGGGCCGTTCAGGGCCACACGGCTGCCGTGTTCCGGAGGGCGGCCTACGGGACAGTCGGTCGTACCGCGCCGCTGAACTGGCTATCCGAGTCTCCCGCCCGGGTCGACCTTCGTCCTGGCTCGATGGCAGTCCTAGGTGCCGTCCCCTGGGCCGTACGGCACTGGACCCCGCTCGGCGACAGGACGATCGTGAGTCTGCGCGACCGGGCAGTCAAAGTGCTGGCAGCACCGCGGTCGGCTAAGCCCCGGTGAGGACCTACATGAGTCACGACGCCAGCGGGAGAGTGTCCTGGACGACCTGCCCGATCTGCGGCGGCCAATTGGCCATCGGATGGCACCAGTCAGGAAACGAAGCCCCAGAGGTTCCCGTCGAATTCGACTGCGTGAACCGCTGCCAACTTTCCGTCAGCCAAGCAGTCCTGGCCACGGAACCACGGAGGGAGAGGGAATGGCTCGGGCCGATCAACGGATCGGATTGATCGTTCCCCTGCTATCCGTCCTGAGCGGCCCGCTCCCACCCTGAAGGGCCGCCCTGGGCAACCCAGAGGGCGACTTCTGGACGCGAGTCTCAATGCCTCTAGTCGGCCGCCCGACACACGCGAAGCATCGTCGGCATGCCTCTGGTGCGCGCACTCCTTCTCCTCGTCGTCGCCCTTGCGTTCGTGATGACCGTGTCGCTGGTCTTCATCCGGGATACCGGGCCGTTGGAGAAACTGGTGCTGGTAGCAGTCGCCGTTTTGCTCGTCGTCGTGGTGCCGCGCATCCAACGCCTGGGCGGACCTGCCCCGAGGTAAACGGCAGCTTCTCGTCCAGGGGAAATCGGTGCAGCAGGCTGACTGCGGAGCAACTGGAGGCGGTCCGGCCAGCCGTGGTCTCAACTTTGGCCGGACCTAGCGGCAACTCATGCATCGGCCCGGCGGTCGCCGCTACCCACGAGCATGCACCGCAGATGCTGCATCGCGCGCCGCCCTGAAGGCCGCTTGAGGACATCGATCAGCCGGCCCACCCCGCAAGGAAGCCGGCGACCTGATGGGAGACGTGGCGTTCCAGAGCTTCGCCGGTGATGTCGTAGCTGCCCAGTGTGGGCTCGGGGCGGGCATGGCGGAGCAGCCGCTGAACTGAAGTGACCCCCGTCAGGCGGACACCTTGGTTCTGTGTCAGGTGCATGGTCTCGTAGTCGGTGGGGCTGAGGTTGCGGAGCCGGGAGTGCCGGCGTCGGGTGTTGTAGAAGCCTTCGAGGTAAGAGAAGACCTCCATCTCCAGCTCGTGGCGAGTTGGCCAAGAGCGGCGGTAAATCAGCTCGGACTTCAGCGTGGCGAACACTGACTCGGCCATCGCGTTGTCGAACGCCGAGCCGACCCGTCCCATCGAGGCCAGCAGGCCGGAGGCGCGCAGCGCCTTGCCGAACTCGTAGGAGGTGTACTGCGATCCCCGGTCGGTGTGGTGCACCGTTCCGGCCGGCGGTTTGCGGGTGGTGATGGCCATGCCGACGGCGTCCAGGACGAGCTCGGTGCGCAGATGGTCGGCCATCGCCCAGCCCACCACCTTGCGGCTGAAGGCGTCGACCACGACGGCGAGGTAGACGAACCCCTCCCAGGAGCGCAGGTAGGAGATGTCGGCGACCCACAGCTGATTCGGCGCGGCCGCGGTGAAATCGCGTTCGACCCGATCCGGTGCGGTCGCGGTGGAGACCGAGCGTCGGCCGTACTTGCCGCGCCGGCGCCGGTGCACTCCCTCGATCGCGCCCAGCCGCATCAGGCGGGCCACCCGTTTGCGGTTCCAGCCATGCCCGCGGTCGCGGACCTCTGCGGTCAGCCGGCGAGCGCCGTAGATCCGGCGGTGCTCGACCCACGCCTCGCGGGCGGCCTCGATGGCGTAGGCGTCCTCGAGCTCGGCGGCCGTGGGTCCGCCGGAGCGGGCGGCCCAGGCGTAGAAGCTGGTGGGGCTGATCCGGAACACCCGGCAGAGACGGCGCACGCCGTAGCTGGTCTTCTCCGCGGCGATGAACTCGCAGATCAGTCCGCGGCTCACCGGCCCGTCTCCCGAGCGAAGAAGACCGCGGCTTTTTTCAAGATCTCCCGCTCAAGTTCCAACTCGGCGACCTTGCGCCGCAGCCGGGCCAACTCCATCCGCTCATCGGCGGTGAGCGCGGCGGGCCCGTCGGCTCGCGCGCGGCGTTCCGCGGCGACCCAGTTGCGCAGCGTCTCGTGGTTGATCCCCAGCTCGCCGGCGACCTCCCGGACACTGCGCCGGCTGTCCAGCACCAGCTGCGCGGCTCGCTGCCGGAACTCCTCGGGATACTTGCTCCGTCGGCCCACCCAGGCCCTCCCTCCTTGGCTGTCGCCAAGTCTGGAGGTGTTCAGCCGACGGGGGTCACTTCAGTGTTGTGCTGAACGCAGCCCGCCGGTCGCGCCATGGCACGTCAGCGGGTTAGGCCCTGCGTGTGTAGAAGCCGCGCGTGGGGCCGCCTCGTGCATGGGGGACTGCCCGGGCGGGGTTGTCCGTGCCATGGTGCATCGTGAGCACGCCGGGCGATGAGAATGCGAATCAGCGGGGGCAGCCCTCGGCGCAGGACACCGGCACCACGATCGACCTGGACGACCTGGCCCGGCGACTGGCCGAGGCCGCCCGCGGGTTGCAGCAGCAGACCGACCCTCAGCATGTGTTGGACCGGGTCGTGAGCCTGGCGGTGGCGATGGTGCCCGGTGCCGACGAAGCCACGATCATCATGGTCCGCGCACGTCGCCACGTCTACTCCGCGGCGGCCACGGGTGACCTGGCCAGGTGGTTCGACGTCCTCCAAAACGAGACCGGTGAGGGGCCGTGCCTGGATGCCATATGGCACCAGCAAACGACCCGGGTGAACGACCTGGCCACCGACCCTCGCTGGCCCGTCCTCGGCCCCCGCGCCGGAGCGCGGGGAGTGGGCAGCATGTTGTGCCTGCAGCTCTTCGTTCACGAGGACACGTTGGGCGCGTTGGACCTGCTCGCCCATGAGAAGTTGGCGTTTACTGACGAGTCTGAGCACATCGGGTTGCTGCTGGCCAGCCACGCCGCCATCGCCGTCGCGGACGCCCAGAAGTTGGGCCACGCAGTCATCGCATTGGTGAACCGGGACCTCATCGGGCAGGCCAAGGGCATCCTGATGGAGCGGTTCAAGATCACTGCGGAGCAGGCGTTCGATGTGCTGGCCAAGGTCAGCCAGGACACCAACCGCAAGGTGTTCGCGGTCGCCGAGGACCTCACCCGCACAGGGATGCTCGGCTGACTTCCCGTCGGTCAACATCGCCAGGACACGCTGTGGCCGGTCCGGACGGACTTGACCCGAGGGCCCGGCAGGGCATCACAGCCGCCGGACGATCCCGGCCGCCGATCAGGTCGACTGGCCCGAGCAACATGTCCTAGAGGCCGCCTTCAGGGCGCACATGGTCGGACGCGGCAGTATGCAGCGGCATCACGCCGGGGCTGGCAGGGTCGGCTCACTTGGTGTCATCTGACGACGGGCCACCCCGAACGTGTGACGGCGCATGCGGCCGAGCTCGCTGCGAGATTCATGTCGGTGGCACCCTGTAGACACGTGGGTGTGGACGTCCTTGTGGATGGACTTGTGGATGAGGGAGGGGTG
>DATHAK010000124.1:0-5077 GCA_035296685.1 Blastococcus sp. | reverse complement strand
GGAGGAGAAGGGTGTCGTCATCGGCGGACGTCACCTCGGCGACATCCTGTCGACGACCAGACCTGGAGGACGGATGGCCGACTACACCGCGACCGCGATCTGCGAAGGCGACCACTGGGTGATCGACGTGCCAGGTGTCGGAACCACACAGGCTGACAGCGTCGACGGCATCGAAGAAATGGCCGTCGATCTCGTGACCGCGATGACCCACACCCCCCTCCAGGATGTGCACATGCAGGTGCGCATCGTCTGATTCGGTCCGTCAGGCGGGACGTCTACTGCGGCCGGCGATCCCAGCGCACGACCCGTGAGATGCAGGCCACTGTGCTGCTCCCCCACGTGTGCCGCTCAGGGTCGTCTCGGACCGCCCCTCGATCACGTGAGCGTCAGGTCGCGTCCTGACGGCTTCCGCGACTGGCATCGGGCCCGTCGCGGCCGAACGATTCCCGTCAACAGTCGGCGGCGCGTTCCACGAGCACGGCGGCGAGTTCGGCGGCATCGGGGTCACCCAGGGGCGCCAGTGCGCGCCAGAGATGGACGTCGATGGCGCCACGCGCCGCGGCGTCGATCCGCTCCTGGCGCAGCCCGACGGCTTCGAACGGCTCCGTGAGTACCCGTTGCGCCTCACTCAGGTACCGCAGCAGGCCGCGTTCGACGATCGGACGCAACGTCGGGACCAGCTCGGCGTCGCGGAGGACGTGTGCGGTCATCGGCTCGGTCTCGCGGTACCAGGCGTAGAGGTCGCGCAGCCCGCGGCGCAGCCGCGCGCCAGGGGCTGCGACGGCGCGCCACTGAGCCAGATCGGGAGACGGGTGGAGCGCCCGCCAGTGCGCAGAGCAGGCGGTCAACAGCGACGACTCGTCGGGGAAGTGGTTGTAGACGGTCATGCGCTGCACGCCGGCGCGTCGCGCGATCTCGTTGATCTGCGTGGCGGCGGGGCCGACGGTGCGGTGCAGCTCGACGGTGGCCTCGGTGATCCTCCGTCGGGTGTCCGCGAGTCGCTCGGCCCGCTTCTTCAACTCGTACTTGCGCTTCTCGGCCATTTGGTTGGACACCATGCTACCCGGATTGACAGCGACGCCATAGCGGGCCACGATGGATGGACGGGGCGTCCATCGGAAAGAGGTGCCCGCGATGACAGCAACGGTTGGCCGCCGGCTCGGCCCTGGCGACGGAACGGTGGTGCGTCTGCCCGGCCTCGGGGTCCGCTTCATGATCGACGGCGACGAGACCGGTGGTGCATTCAGCCTCGTCGAACACCCCGTCCCGCCGCACGCGCTGGCCGCGCCGCTGCACACCCACCGCAACGAGGACGAGTACTCATTCGTCCTCGAAGGCCGCGTCGGCATCCAGCTCGGCGCCGAGGTCTTCGAGGTCGGTCCTGGCGAGCTCGTCGTCAAGCCTCGCGGCGTCGCACACACGTTCTGGAACCCCGGAGACACGCCGGCCCGGCTGCTCGAACTGATCTCGCCGGCCGGATTCGAGCACTACTTCCGTGAGGTAGCCCCTCTGCTGGCGGCGACGCCGCGCGACCCGGTCGCCCTCGCCGACGTCCGTGCCCGCTACTCGCTCGACGCGGACCTCACCAGTCCTGCGCGGCTGGCCGAGCAACACGGGCTCCGGGCGTAGCACGCGACGCAGAGTCCGCGGTCCCGGAGTAAGGGGACATCGCATGCGGGGTCCGAGGCGGATTTGGTACATCCGCACACGGCTCGATCCGATGGCGCGATCGGCGCTCGGTTGCAGTGGAGCGATGCAGGAGGGGTGCCTCAAGCGGGCCCGCTGCGCATCCCACGGTTCTACGGTCGATCCGTGTCCGACTCCAGGCCGCGGAACATGGACGAAGTGCGCGCGGCGGAACTCCTCGCCGGCCTGTGCCTCGGGACGGACCTCGGCCGGGGGTTTCCGCTGGAACACGGCTTGCACAGCACCTTGGTCGCCACACGACTCTGCGAGCGGCTGGGCGTCGACGAGAGGGTCGCGGCAGAGACCTACTACGGCTGCCTGTTGTTCTACGTCGGTTGCACGGCGGACGCCGAGATCGCCGCTGACCTGTTCGAGGAGGGCATGCTCAGCCGCTACTTCGACCCGGTGATCTTTGGTGGTCCCGTAGAGAGCTTCGGCGGTGTCGTACGGGCGCTGGCAGGCCCCGGACCGTCTCCCGCCCAGGTGGGGCGCGTGGTGCGGCGGTTGCCCAGGGCCGTCGTCGGCCATCGTCGGCACATGGCCGCCCTCTGCGAGGTGGGGCGGATGCTCAGCGATCGGATGGGTGTGGGCCCGGACGTGCCGAGCCTGTTCACGGCCTTCACCGAGCGGTGGGACGGACACGGTGAGCCCGGAAGCCTCCGTGGTGACCAACTGCCGCTGCCGCTGCGCATCATGCAGGTCGCCCGAGACGCGACGTATCAACTGCTGGTGGGCGGCCTCGTCCATGCGGAGCGGGCCATGGCAAGGCGCGCCGGACGTGCCTTCGACCCCGCTGTGGTGGCAGCCGTGACCGCTGACGCCGAGGCGGTTCTGCACGCCCCCTCGGACGGTTCTGCATGGGACGCCGTCCTGGCCGCCGAGCCAGGTCCGCCCCTGATGCTCGGGACGGACGCGATCGATCGCGCCCTGTCGGCCATGGGCGACTTCGCGGATCTCGTGTCGCCCTACCTCGTGGGCCACTCCTCCGGCGTGGCAGAACTGGCCGTTGCAGCCGGTCGGTCGTGTGGGCTGCCGGACGACCGTGTCCGCGATCTGCGACGTGCCGCAGCCATACACGACGTCGGCCGGGTCGCCGTCTCGGCCGCCGTCTGGCAGAAGGCCGGACCGCTGACCACCGACGAGCGCGAGCGGGTCCGGCTGCACGCGTACCACGGTGAACGTGCCCTCTGCCGTTCACCGTTCCTGGCCCGGCTGCTGCCTGTGGCCACCGCACATCACGAACGGCTGGACGGGTCCGGCTACCACCGCGGGTCCACGGCTTCCGCCCTCACGCCGGCTGCCCGGCTGCTGGCCGCCGCGGACGTCTACCAGGCCATGATCGAGCCGCGGCCGCACCGGCCGGCGCTCTCGCCTTCCCAGGCGGCGGACACGCTGACCGCCGAGGTGGCCTCTGGACGCCTGGACGACACGAGCGTGGCCGCCGTCCTCTCGGCGGCAGGGCAGTCGTCACCCCGGCGGGAGCGCCCCGCCGGACTCACGGAGCGCGAGATGCACGTCCTGGTACTCATCGCACGCGGCCTGCAGACCAAGCAGGTGGCGCGCCTCCTCGGCATCTCGAGGAAGACAGCCGACCATCACGTCCAGCACACCTACGCGAAGATCGGCGTCTCGACACGGGCGGCTGCTGCCGTCTTCGCCATGGAGCACGGCCTGCTCCTCTGGGGCGAATTCCCCATACCGGCTGCCGGTCCGCGTTCCTAGCGTCCTTCCCATCAGCCCGGAAAGGTCCGGGAACTGGGTCAGGAGGACGTCATGGCCGGCATCGATCACGTGGCCGCGCGGAGCGTAAACCCAACTGCCGAGGTGGCTCGTTCAGGGACGGGGCTCGGATGGGCCGGTTGGGCCGGTATCGCCGGACCCGTGCTGTTCACGATCACGTTCTTGTCGCTGGAGCTCGTGCGCGGCGCCGACTTCGATCCCGTCCAGCTCCCGGTGAGCGCCCTGGAAGCCGGGCGCTACGGCTGGGTCCAGCAGCTCAACTTCGCCGTCTTCGGGGCGCTGACGATCGTGTTCGCCGTGGGCCTGCACGCTGGCCTGCGGGCGAGCCGATGGGGAGTTGCCGGGCCTGCCCTGTTCGGCCTGTCCGGTGCGGCCCTGGTAGGCGCGGCCGTGTTCCCACTGGAGATGGACGCCGTGGGCGAGGTCTACGACCCCGGAGGACACTCCGTCGCCGGGTTCCTGTTCTTCCTCGCCAGCGCCCTGGCCCTCGTGATCCTTTCGCGGCGGGTGGCGGCGGATCCGGCCTGGTCACGCCTGGCCGGCTGGGCTCTGGCGGCCGGCCTTGCGTGCCTCGTGGGCTTCGTCGTCATGGGCAGCCTCGTCATTCCGGAAGACGCGCCTCTCCACGATTGGGCCGGTACGGGGCAGCGCGCGATCATCCTGCTGGCTCTCTTCCCCGCCCGAGTCGCACTGGGGATCCAGCTGCTGCGAACGGCTCGGTCGGGAAGGCGTGGCTGATGTCGCCCGAGACGTTGCTCGGGAGACGACGAGTTGCCGGTCAGGACCCCGTGCTCTCGTTCGGGCTCACCGCGTCCGCCGCGGAGCGGAGCCGGATCCCCGCGTCTGCGGCGATCTCCCTCGCTAGCCGCAGGCGCGGTGCGCGCGGCCAGCGAGACGCCCTGCCCGGCGTACAGGGCCATCTCGGTCGCTCGCCCCGTCGTCCGACGGGTCGGCAGGTCGCCGCTGTAGCGCACGATCGGCTCGCCGTCGCCGCGACGGGCCACCGGCTCGCCTTCCCCCGGGTCGCGTCCCGGGGGGCGGGCTGCCGGCCGACAGCCAGCCCTCCACGGTGCTGTTGCGCAAGGTCCGGTGTGGCGCGTCCGGCCAGCCGCCGTCGAACAGCTCGGTGTAGACGGTGTCCGTCTCCCTCGCCTCGATGAGCAGCCGCCGGTAGTCGTCGTGGACGTCGGCCTCGTCCGCGAGCAGGAACCGCGTGCCGACCCAGCCCGCCAGGGCGCCCAGCGCCAGCACCGCTGCAAGGCCGCGGCCGTCTGCGATGCCGCCGGCGGCGAGGCCGGTCGCGGGCCGCGGCAGGCAACCGTCGTCGCTCAGCTGCCGAAGGGTGGCCGTACCCAGCTGGACGGGTTCACCGGGGCGGGGTTCCGAGGCCACTAGCTGGACGGACACGATGCGCAGGCCGAGGCTCTGTACCGCCATCAAGAACTGGTGCAGTCCCCCGTCTGGTCGTACCAGGCCGAGATGACCGTCTCGGCGGCCACCTCGGCGACGTCGGCGGCGAGGACGGCCCGCGCGACGTCGGACAGCCGCCCGGTGACCCGCACCTCGTACCGCCGATCGGGCATGATCGCCCTCCCGTCGCGGGATCGGCGTCCCGTGGTGGCCATCCTGGGCGCGACGGCGGCGCCCGCGC